>CAZVAZ010000220.1:0-4454 GCA_964625235.1 uncultured Hyphomicrobiales bacterium | reverse complement strand
CGCAGCTACCGTAAGCCCGAGCCTTTCAAGGGCAAGGGTATCAAGTACGAAAATGAATATATCTTCCGCAAGGAAGGCAAGAAGAAGTAGAAGCAATATTATGGCATCTTTACGAGCATTGGCTGACCGGCGCAAAGCAAGCGTGCGGCGCAAATTGAGAAAGTCGGCCTATGGCAGGCCCAGGTTATCGGTTTTCCGGTCATCCAAGCATATTTATGCCCAGGTGATTGATGATGAAAACGGGCTCACGCTTGCCTCCGCTTCAAGTATGGAAAAAGACTTGAAGAAAAAGTTGAAAACAGGTGCTGACAAGGATGCAGCAACTGCAATCGGCAAGCTGGTGGCAGAACGCGCCACCAAGGCCGGTGTCAAAGAAGTTATTTTTGATCGCGGTGGATATTTGTATCACGGCAGGGTCAAAGCACTCGCAGACGGGGCTCGTGAAGCCGGTCTGAAGTTATAATAAAGGTATTATAGATGGCATATATGGGTGGTAGAGACCGCGAAGAACGCGATAGCGAGTTTGTTGACCGGCTGGTCCACATCAATCGCGTCGCCAAGGTTGTAAAAGGTGGCCGTCGTTTCGGCTTTGCAGCACTTGTTGTTGTGGGTGATCAAAAAGGCCGTGTTGGCTTTGGCCATGGCAAGGCGCGTGAAGTGCCTGAAGCCATTAAAAAAGCCACGGATGCCGCCAAGCGCAACATGATCCGCGTGCCGTTGCGTGAAGGTCGCACCCTTCATCATGATGTCAAAGGTCGCCATGGTGCCGGTAAGGTTGTGTTGCGTGCAGCACCTCCGGGAACCGGAATTATTGCCGGTGGTCCAATGCGCGCTGTGTTTGAAACTGTGGGAATGCAGGATGTTGTGGCTAAATCCATCGGCACCTCGAACCCTTATAATATGGTAAGAGCAACGTTTGATGCGCTAAAGCGTGAAAACAGCCCGCGCATGGTTGCAGCACGGCGTGGTAAAAAAGTTAGTGAAATTGTCTCGCGCAGAAGTGATGGCGCAAAAGAGGCGGAAGAAACAGCTTAGGTCTGGAAATCAGATATAAGCGTTCCTAAATAGATAATTACGGAATTTGTCGGATGGCTGAAAAGAAAAAACTTAGTGGTAAAACGGTTACGGTTGAACAGACTGGCAGCCCAATTCGCCGCCCCGCAGATCAACGCGCAACACTCGTTGGTCTAGGTCTTAACAAGATGCACAGACGTCGCACTTTGGAAGATACGCCGCAGGTACGTGGCATGATCAGAAAAGTTGCCCATCTTGTGCGCGTCGTCGAATAGACAGACGTAATCTTTGTATTCTAAGGGAGTTCGAATAATGCGGCTCAATCAATTGTCAGATAATGACGGTGCTACAAAAGACCGTAAACGCGTAGGCCGCGGTTGCGGGTCGGGCACCGGCAAGACTGCCGGTCGCGGCGTCAAGGGTCAAAAATCACGCTCAGGTGTCGCCATCAAGGGTTTTGAAGGTGGGCAGATGCCTATTCATCGCCGTTTACCCAAGCGTGGCTTCAAGAACATTTTTTCCAAAAATTTCAATGAAGTCAATATTGGGCGTATCCAGCTGGCGGTTGATGCCAAAAAACTGGATGCCAAGAAAACCATCACTGTTGATGCCATGCTTGAGGCCGGTATTATTCGCCGCATCAATGACGGTGTGCGGGTGCTGGGCAAAGGCGAATTGAAGGTAAAAATCAAACTTGAAGTAACAGGAGCCTCTAAAGGGGCGATTGAAGCTGTGGAAAAAGCCGGGGGGTCAGTTAGCATTGTTGAGCTTGCGCGCGCTGAGGTTGCACCAAGTGACAAGCCCAAGACAAAAGGGAAATCACGGGTGAAGTCGACAGCTGCGAAAGCGAAAAGTGCAGACAAATCGAAAGATGTTTCGTAAATTTGGGAATTATCGATTAACCTAGAATCTGCGCGCCGCATTTCAGCGGTGCAGGAGAATAACAAATGGCCTCAGCTGCCGAACATCTTGCCGCCAATATAAACTTTGCGTCCTTTAGCAAGGCGACCGAGTTAAAAAAGCGCATCTGGTTTACGCTGGGAGCGCTTTTGGTCTATCGGCTGGGTACATATATTCCCATCCCTGGCATCAATCTGGATGCTCTGGCTGACATTTTCAGCCAGAACCAGGGTGGCATGCTGGCATTTTTTAATACATTTGCCGGCGGTGCGGTTGGCCGCATGGCGATTTTTGCCCTCAACATCATGCCGTATATTTCGGCATCGATCATTATTCAGCTTCTCACCACGGTTTCACCGCACCTTGAGCAACTCAAGAAAGACGGTGAGCAGGGGCGCAAGCAGATTAACCAGTATACCCGCTATGGTACCGTCTTTCTGGCTGCTTTGCAGGGCTATGGTATTGCCGCAGGGCTTGAAGCCGCGGGGACAATTGTCAGTGATCCCGGCCTGTTTTTCCGTGCGACCACAGTGATTACGCTTGTTGGCGGCACGGTATTTTTGATGTGGCTGGGCGAGCAGATTACCGCACGCGGTATCGGCAACGGTATTTCGCTGATTATTTTCGCTGGCATTGTCGCCGAACTGCCTTCGGCTATTGTCGGAACGCTGGAACTGGGACGACAGGGTGCTTTGTCGACTGTGTTGATCCTGTCCATTCTGGTGATGTCTATTGTGGTTATTGCCGCAATCGTCTTTATGGAACGCGCTCAAAGGCGCCTGATTGTGCAGTATCCCAAGCGACAAATGGGTAATAAAGTCTATCAGGGCGATAGCTCGCATCTGCCGTTGAAACTGAATACGGCAGGAGTGATACCGCCGATTTTCGCATCTTCATTGCTGCTGATGCCGACAACTGTCGCAGCCTTGTCGCCAAATATGCCTGACTGGGCGGTGACGCTCACGGCACTTCTGGGGCGTGGGCAACCCGGGTTTTTGGTGATTTATATCGCATTGATTGTGTTTTTTGCTTTTTTCTATACGGCGATTGTTTTTAATCCCAAAGACACGGCTGATAATCTGAAGAAGCATGGTGGTTTTATTCCCGGTATCAGGCCGGGTGCGCGCACGGCGGAATATATCGATTATGTTCTCACCCGGATCACGGTTATTGGCGCACTTTATCTTGCTGCTATTTCTCTTTTGCCGGAACTGCTGATTGCCAATCTGGCGTTACCGTTTTATTTTGGCGGTACCTCCCTGCTGATTGTTGTTTCGGTGACCATGGACACTGTGTCGCAGATACAGAGCCATCTGCTGGCGCACCAATATGAAGGCCTGGTCAAAAAGTCCAAACTGAGAGGGGGGCGGCGGCGATGAGGCTGATTTTGCTCGGGCCTCCGGGATCCGGAAAAGGCACACAAGCGCAACGGCTGGAAGAAAATCACGGATACATACAACTCTCCACCGGAGAAATGCTGCGTGCAGCGGTTGCTGCTGGCAGTGAGATTGGGCTTCAGGCAAAAGACCTGATGGCGCGCGGCGAATTGGCTCCCAATGAAGTGGTTGTCGAAATAATCTCCGAGAGAATTGATGAGCCTGATTGTGTCAATGGTTTTATTCTTGACGGATTTCCCCGTAATGTTGTCCAGGCTGAAGCGCTGGATGAGATGCTGGATGAAAAAAACCTCGAACTCGACGCTGTTGTCGAAATAGCCGTTGATGATGGTATTTTGATCAGCCGGATTGAAAAACGCGCAGCCGAAACCGTTGGTGGTCCGCGCGAGGATGATAATGCGGAAAGCCTGAAACACCGCCTTGTTGTCTATCATGAGCAAACAGTGCCTTTGATCGAATATTACCGAAAAAAAGGTGTTTTAAAGTCAATTGACGGCATGGCCGATGTTGATAAAGTCAGTAAACAGATTGAGGAGGTGTTGAAGCAACACTAACTTTGATTGCAAATGCACATATAAGCTGTTGACGAAGGTTGTTGGAATCCTTTAAAAGTCCCCAATCTCTATATCTGGCTTAAACGGCACTGACCTGAGAGGTGATTCTCACAAAGAAGGACGGTGGCCGGTGTTTAGCTGTGCAAAATAGATGTCGAAGCGGTTGTTGAGACCCTTGTAATTTTTAAAAAACTTGGAGGCCAAATAGTGGCTCGTATAGCAGGTGTTAATATTCCAACCGGTAAGCGCGTAGAAATCGGGTTACGCTACATTCACGGCATCGGTCCGGCGCACGCAAAACAGATTTGCGAAAAGGTTTCTATTCCGCGTGAAAGACGTGTCAATGAGCTGTCTGATTCCGAAGTGATCCAGATTCGTGAAGTGATTGAACGCGATTATCTGGTGGAAGGCGATTTGCGCCGTGATACAGCGGTCAATATCAAGCGCCTTATGGATCTTGGCTGTTATCGCGGGCTTCGCCACAGGCGTGGGTTACCGGTTCGGGGCCAGAGAACACACACCAATGCACGTACCCGCAAAGGTCCGGCAAAAGCGATTGCAGGCAAGAAGAAATAATCTGGCTGCTGAA
>CAZVAZ010000219.1:0-4456 GCA_964625235.1 uncultured Hyphomicrobiales bacterium | reverse complement strand
TTTATCGCACTTCTAAATTTAGCCGCACTCCTGTCTGTAAACATTGGTTTAATTAACCTTTTTCCGGTTCCGATGCTGGATGGCGGCCATCTCATGTACTATGCTGTTGAAGCGCTCAGAGGCAAGCCGCTGAGCGAGCGTGTGCAGGATTTTGGCTTTAAAATCGGATTGGCACTCGTGCTTATGCTGATGGTTTTCGCTACATGGAATGATTTAGTGCATTTTTCGATATTTTAAATGACACAAATGGTTTCCAAATGGTATAAAAACCGTTACAAGGGATTAGGTGGAATTTTTGAGTCACGTAAAGCGGGTAGTCTGATTTTATGATGGGAATTAAGTGCGTCAGCAAGGCGATGGTTGCGACGTTTATAATCGGTAGTTTTCTGGCGGCTGGGTCTTTTGTGATCTCTACGAACAAAGCGGCTGCGCAATCGATTGTTCGCGGTGTTGTGGTTAAAGGCAATCAGCGTATTGAGCCCGAAACCATCGAATCATACATGCGCCTGTCACGCGGCGACAAGTATGACTCAGCCCGCATCAATGATTCTCTTAAATCGTTGTTTCGAACCGGACTTTTCTCCGATGTGCGCATTGAAAGAGGGGCCGGCGGCATTCTCATAGTCAATGTTGTGGAAAACCCGATTATCAATCGTGTGAGTTTTGAGGGCAACAAGGAACTGAAAGACGAAGATCTTGGCAGGGAAGTCGAGTTGAGACCCCGTATTGTTTTCACCCGTGCGCGGGTTCAAAACGATGCCGCCCGTATTGTTGAGCTTTATCGCCGCGCCGGTCGTTTTGCAGCAAGTGTCGAGCCCAAAATCATTGAGCGTTCGCAAAACCGTGTAGACCTTATCTTTGAAATCAACGAGGGGCCTGTAACCACGGTCTCGCGGATTAACTTCATTGGCAACAGGTCGTTTTCAGATAGTCAGCTTCGCGCCGTTGTTTCAACTGAAGAAAGCGCCTGGTACAAGTTCTTCTCTGCCACCGACAATTATGACCCGGACCGCCTGGCTTTTGATAAAGAGCTTTTGCGCCGTCATTACCTCAAGAACGGTTTTGTCGATTTTCAGGTATTGTCCGCGGTTGCTGAACTCGCCCGCGATGGCAAAAGCTTCTTTATAACCATTACTGTGGATGAGGGTGACGAGTATAAATTTGGCCCCTCGGAGGTCGATTCCCAGGTTGCGGAATTAAATCTCGACAAGTTGAGATCAAAAATTAAAACAACAGAAAATGAAATCTATAATGCCGGTCTGGTTGATGAGACTGTTGAAAGCCTGACTGTTGAAGCAGGCAAGGAAGGTTTTGCTTTTGCCCGGGTGCGGCCTCGTGTGGACAAAAACACCGAAGACAAAACCGTTTCTTTGACTTTTGCGATTGAAGAAGGCGCGCGGGTTTATATTGATCGTATTGATATTGTCGGAAATACCAGGACGCTTGATATTGTTATCCGGCGCGAGATACAGCTGGTTGAAGGCGATGCTTACAACAGATTTCTGGTCGACAAAGCCCGCCGGCGTATCACAGCGTTGGGTTTCTTTGCCAAAGTTGACATAAAGCAGTCTCCGGGCAGTGCTTCTGACCGGGTTAATCTAACGGTCTATGTGACGGAAAAATCCACAGGACAATTCTCAGTTGGAGCCGGTTTTTCATCCTCTGAGGCAATTATCGGTGACCTTTCGATAACTGAACGTAACCTCATGGGCCGGGGGCAGTTTTTGCGCTTGCGCACGTCTCTCAGCTTTAAGCGGCAACAGGTTGATATACGTTTCACAGAACCTTATTTCCTTGGACGCAGAATGTCCTTCGGCATTGATATATTCGGGTCCGATACCAACCAGCAGGCGGAATCATCCTTTAATGCACGCACTACCGGTGCCGGGCTCCGCTTTGGTTTTCCGGTTGCGGAGAACGTGACTTTCTCCACCCGATATAATTTCACCAATACAAATATCCGTAATGTTGACTCGACAGCTTCCCCTGCAATTCAAGGCAGTGCCGGTAAAGCCAATGCCTCTACGGTTGGTTTTTCGCTGACCTATAGCACTTTGGATAATCCATTTGAGCCAACAAGCGGTCTTCGCCTCTCGCTTGATCAGGATGTGGCCGGTCTTGGCGGTGATGTCTTTTTCTCGAGGACCAACGTTCGAGGCAGTTACTATCTTCCGGTTTATAAAAAGAAGGTTATCGCCAGCTTCATCGCCAGCGGCGGTGTTATTAGCGGCTGGAATGGAGAACAGGTACGTATTGTCGATAGTTTCTTTAAGGGAAGTGATACATTCCGCGGTTTTGAACGCTCCGGCATAGGACCTCGCGAAACCGCCGCAGCCGGTATCAACGATGACGCTCTTGGTGGTAGAATATTTGCGATCGGCACAGCAGAGCTGTCCTTCCCCGTCGGACTGCCCGAAACCTGGGGGGTTCGAGGCGCTCTGTTTACCGATGTTGGAACCTTGTTCAATGCGCCAACACCTGGTGCTGCAACTGCCTTGCAGGGTGATAAAGCATCCTTGAGAGCTACTGTAGGCGCCAGTCTGTTGTATAAATCTCCTTTGGGTCCTCTGCGGTTTGATTTCTCATTACCTGTGATGAAAGAATCATTTGATAAGACGGAATTTTTCCGGTTCTCCGCTGGTACAACTTTCTAAACCGTTATTCTGTCGGCTTGGTCAACACAATCTGAGGAACAGTACCTGCCATGCCAGATCCCGCATTTTTTGTGAATGATGGCCCGCTTAGTATTCAGCAAATTTGTGAATTGACGGATGCAGAAGTTGACAGCGGCGTTGATATCTCGTTATCCATAAGTGATGTGGCCGCATTGGACCGGGCGGGTAAGTTCGACCTGGTGTTTTTAGACAACGTCAAATACATTGATCAGCTCAACCTGACAAAAGCACTGGCCTGTCTGGTCGCACCAAAAAATGCCACCAGGGTTCCTGATGGTGTTATTGCCCTGGTGCACAATCAACCTTATCGCGCTTTTGCCAAAGTTTCTCAGTTGCTGTACCCGATGAGCAAAAATTCCGGAGCTTTTTTTTGTCATGGAAATCAAAACCCCAGTTCTTTCGTACACGCCTCAGCGAAAATTGGTGAGGGGGCGATCATTGAACCTGGAGCCGTTGTCGGTGAAAAAGCCTGCATTGGTTCCGGTGTAATAATCAGTGCCGGTGCTGTAATTGGCAGATGCGTTAAAATTGGCAATGATAGTTTTATAGGTGCAAATGTATCGATAAGCCATGCCCTGATCGGCGATCAGGTAATTATACATTCCGGCGCGCAAATCGGTCAGGATGGTTTTGGTTTTGCCATGGGTGCGGATTTTCATTTGAAAATCCCCCAACTTGGCCGTGTCATTATCCAGGATAATGTAGAAATTGGCGCAAACACCACGATTGACCGTGGTTCCACACATGATACCACCATTGGAGAAGGTACAAAAATAGACAATCTGGTCCAGATAGCTCACAATGTGAAAATTGGTCGACATTGCATTATCGTTGCCCAAACCGGAATATCAGGAAGTTCACGATTGGGTGATTTTGTAGCCCTGGGTGGACAGGTAGGGGTATTAGGTCACATCACTATAGGGTCGGGGGCACAGATTGCAGCGGGCAGTATTGTAATGAGAGGCGATGTTCCGCCAGGAGTGCGTTGGGGGGGGGGGCCTGCCAAGGCCATGCGAACATGGATAAGAGAAATTACGGTTTTGAAAAAACTGGCTGAACGCCAACCACGAAAAACTTCATAGAAACTTTCAGAGATCTATCAGATGTCAAACCTAGACACAGTTACCGAATTTGAAACTGCCGATATCACCAGAGTTTTGGAGCTTCTGCCCCATCGGTATCCGTTTTTGATGATAGATAGAATCATTGAGATGAATGCGGATATTTCTGGTATCGGCATCAAGAATGTAACGATTAACGAGCCGTTTTTTTCAGGCCATTTCCCTGGAAAACCAGTCATGCCCGGTGTACTTCTGATTGAGGGAATGGCGCAAACAGCCGGTGGTCTGGTGATCAACAACCTGCCATCTTCCGGAAATGAACTGGTATATTTCATGTCCATTGACAAAGCCCGGTTTCGTAAACCGGTGTTGCCGGGTGATACGGTGTTTTTTCATGTAACCAAAATCAGGTCACGGGCCAATGTCTGGAAATTTAAAAGCGAAGCCAGGGTGGATGAGGTTCTGGTGGCTGAAGCAGAAATAACTGCAATGGTTACAGAATAATATGACCACTCAATCTGTTTTAATACACCCCAGCTCTGTCATTGAAGAGGGAGCGAAATTTGGGAAAAATGTAAAAATCGGCCCGTTTTGTGTTGTTGGGGCTGGCGTTCAGTTGCTCGATGATGTGGAGCTGATTTCCCATGCCGTGATTTTGGGCAACACGGTGATTGGCTCTAAAACCGTGGTTCACCCTTTTGCATCAATTGGCAACATGCC
>CAZVAZ010000218.1:0-4486 GCA_964625235.1 uncultured Hyphomicrobiales bacterium | reverse complement strand
CTGCCGGAATTGACAAAGCCAACACCGGCCATCACCACATCCTCATCAATCGTGCTCCTTTGGGCAAGGGTGAAGGAGGAGCTGATGAATTTAAGGATTCGATCCCCGCAGATGAAAAACATGTACATTTTGGCGGTGGTCAAACAGAAAAAACTCTTAAACTGGCACCGGGAAAATACACTTTACAGCTGGTACTGGGAGACAAAGACCATATCCCCCACAACCCGCCGGTATCATCCGAAGTGATTTCCATTACTGTCAAATAACACCACGTCGCGATTAAACAGATTAAAGGCAGTCCTTCGGGGCTGCTTTTTTTTGAGAAATTTCTCGCTTCACCTCTCTCTCCAATCTCTACTTCATCAGTAATTTAAATTTCCTGTATATTTCAATTTTCTCGCTGTCTCTTGTTGCAAATAATTCTCAAATGCAATACTGTTGCGAATTGTTCTTAAAAACATTTTAAACTGCATGGCTTGGAGAAACCTTTGAAAAAACAGATAGGAACGCCTCTCGATCGGCGAAATCTCTTGTCCAGAGGCCTGGTTCTGGCCGGTGGCAGTGCCTTGGGCGGGCTTGGTGTCGCCGAAGCAAACGCGGCCAGTGATGGCGGAAAAACCGGAGCAGACCCAAAAGCCCATCGTATGAGCGATAATATGGGAATGGGAACCATCGGTAACGTTGGCACTGACATTAACGGGTTCGATGCAACCGAAATGCTCACCGATTGGGACGTGGGCGTTGTCTCACAGGATAATGACGGCCGCACCGTTCGAACCTACACCATCGAAGCCATCGACAAAGATATCGAAATCGCCCCCGGCGTCATCTTCCCGGCCTGGACATTCAATGGCCGCGTTCCCGGCCCCGCAATACGCGCAACAGAGGGTGACCGCCTGCGTATTGTGTTTCGCAATCTTGGCTCGCATCCCCACTCCATGCATTTTCACGGCATTCATTCGGCACGAATGGATGGCATCCCCGGAACGCCCGGTATGATTGATCCCGGCGAAGAATTTATCTACGAATTTGATGCCGAACCTTTTGGCTGTCATCTCTATCATTGTCACGCCCTGCCGCTCACACGCCATATGCACAAAGGCATGTACGGTGCCTTCATTGTCGATCCTGATCCTGAAAAACATCCCGAATTTGCCGATGTCGCGAGATCGCGTCTGCTGGGTTCGCCGGAAAACCAAAAATGGCACGAGTTCGTTATGGTGATGAACGCCTTTGATACCAATTTTGATGGTAAGAACGAGTTTTACGCCGTCAACACCATTGCAAATCATTTCCTCAATCATCCAATTCGGGTTGAAAAATCACGCCCCATCCGCATTTACCTCATCAACATGACGGAATTTGATCCGATCAATTCCTTTCACCTGCATGCAAATTTTTTCGATTACTATGACCACGGCACCACGCTAACCCCCACATTGCGCAACGTCGACACCATCATGCAGTGTCAGGCCCAGCGCGGTATACTGGAAATGTCATTTGCTGATCACGAACCCGGAAAATATATGTTCCATGCCCATCAGGCCGAATTTGCCGAACTGGGCTGGATGTCCCTGCTGGACGTGGTGGAGGATGAAACATGAGCACATCAGATCAACAGCCCGTGACCCATCGCAGCATCAGCTGGCTTATCATCTACATAACCACACCGCTGCTTCTCCTTTTGCTGGCCGGAGCATGGTTGATTAGTAGCGATCCTCTGGCCCTGTTTGACAGCGATGTGCCACCGGTTGAAAACCTCACTATTGAGCGCGTCTTCCTTGATGATGAGGGCATTAATATCAAGGTCCGCGCCGGTGGCGATGAACCCATGACCATCGCCCAGGTTCAGGTTGACAGCGCTTATTGGACATTTACGCAAACGCCCGCCGGATCCTTAACGCGGATAACTTCAGCCTGGATAAAAATCCCCTACCCCTGGGTCCAGGGTGAAGCCCATCTGATACGGCTGGTCACCAACACCGGTGTAACCTTTGAACATCAAATCCAAATTGCCGTCGCCGCGCCAAAAAACCAGACCGGCAGCCTGGGTATTCAGGCTCTGGTCGGCGGCTTCGTTGGGATTTTACCCGTTGCCATCGGTCTGATGTTTTATCCCCTGATGCGCTCAATGCAACGCGAAGGCATGCGGTTTTTTCTTGCCCTCACAATCGGCATGCTGGCGTTTTTGCTGATAGACACGCTGGAAGCAGCCCTCGGGTTTGGCCGCACAGCCTCACCTGCCTTTCAGGGGACAGCCCTGGTGCTGCTTGTTGCCACCATGACCTGCCTGTGTCTGATTGCTATCGGGCGACGACAGGGTACACCCACCGGCCTCGCACTGGCCACTTATGTGGCGCTTGGCATAGGATTACACAATTTTGGCGAAGGCCTCGCAATCGGCACGGCACTGGCGGCAGGTTCTGCCGGTCTTGGTGCCTTTCTGGTTATTGGTTTCTCCGTCCATAACCTCACCGAAGGCATCGCCATTGCCGCCCCGCTGGTCAAGAAAAAACCACCCCTGATGATTTTTGCAGGCCTCGCCCTTTTAGCCGGTGCCCCGGCCATTCCCGGCATCTGGCTCGGCAGTTACGCAATTGAACCCCAATGGGCGGCTCTGGCACTGGCAATTGCCACCGGGGCCATCCTTCAGGTCCTGTTCGAAGTGGGAGCCTATATGGTTCGCGATGATAAAGGCGGTCAGATAACCCTCGACCGCTACACCATCGGCGGCCTGTTTTTCGGCATAGTATTTATGTATCTCACTGCCATGGTGATTAAAATTTAAATGGCTCTTTTGGATAGGAAGTCCTGAAGCCAGCCCAATTACTCCTGGTTACCCTCATCCGCTTGGCTTGTTTTATAGAATTCTACACGCAGGTTGTTGTGTTTCCTCACGTTACATATTTTTAAAAGTAGGTCAAAGACGGAGTTCTTGACCCTTTATGCTCTGCCTCTGATTTAAAAACCTTCGAGTACAATTTTACCTTTTGCCATGCCGGTTTCGATCCTTGCGTGAGCCTTTCGAATATTTTCAGCATTTATTGGGGTTAGAATATCTGAAACGGTGGTACGGATTATTCCTTTGTCGATTTGCGTGGCAACATGGGTTAACAATTTATGTTGTTCGATCATATCGGAAGTTTTGTGCATGGAACGGGCAAACATGAATTCCCAATGCAGGCTCGCTGCCTTCATTTTCATGCCTGCCATTGGCATCGGGGATTCTGTATCATCGATGGATACAATACCACCTTGCGGGCTGATCAGTTCAACGGCTGTATCCCAATGGCGCATATCATTGAATATTGCGATATAATCGACATGCGTCATACCAAGAGCTCTAACCTGCGCTACCATGTCTTCGCGATGGTTGATGACATGGTCGCTCCCGAGTTCTTTAACCCATTTTCTGGTTTCAGGTCTTGATGCTGTCGCGACAACTGTCAGCCCGGCCTGTTTAGCCAGTTGAATACCAATAGAACCAACTCCGCCACCTGCACCAATAATGAGAATGGTTTTGCCATTGTCGGCCCCGTCACGATCAATTCTCAATCGATCGAAGAAAGCCTCATAGGCAGTGATGGTTGTGAGTGGCAGGGCCGCAGCCTCTGCGTGTGATAACGTTTTTGGTTTGTGGCCTACAATGAGTTCATCAACTAATTGAAACTCCGCATTTGTGCCCGAACGAGTAATGTCGCCAGCATAATAGACTTCATCACCTGGCTGAAACAAGGTGACTTCAGAACCAATGGCTTCGACAATGCCGCTGGCATCGTAGCCCAGTATACGAGGTGGGTCTTCTACTCCGTCTTTGGGCGCACGAACTTTTGTATCCACCGGATTTACGGCAACGGCTTTAACCGCGACCAGAATATCATGGCCTTGTGGAGTGGGTTTTGGCAATTCCACATCAAGGAATGAATTTGGATTTTCTATGGGCAAATAACGGGTGAGTGCAACGGCTTTCATGTACAACCTCCAAATGGGGAATTGGGTGTGTTCTGTAACGAGTGTGATTGGTCTTTTATATAGACGCAGGTATTACTGGGCTCAGGTCTCATTAAACCCGCCATATGACGATAGCAGCCAAGCATATTGCTGAGAAGAAGATATTGACGCAACCGTCATATAGTATTGTGAATCGCCGCCGGTCTTTGAGCTTTCCGAACATGTTTTCAACCTTATACCTTTGTTTGTAGAGGGTTTTACAATATCCAATCGGGCGGGCGGGTTAACTTCAGGACTTTCCAATCTAAAGATCAACAGCATCTTCCGCCGTCACCTTTACTTCATGCTCCGGCTCCACATGAATAACAATATCCGTGCCCTGAATTTCCTTTTCCAGCGCCGCTTCAATGCGATCGCAGATCTGGTGGGATTTAGCCACCGACATTGTGCCGGGGACCACAAGATGAAATTCAACAAACACCATCCGCCCTGCATAGCGAGTGCGAATATCATGGGCTTGCAACGCTCCGTCACC
>CAZVAZ010000217.1:0-4494 GCA_964625235.1 uncultured Hyphomicrobiales bacterium | reverse complement strand
TCGCCATAGGTGTTTTCGCGCATGAAAACCGGGTCGATGCTGGTTACGCCAAAACCAAACTCCGCGCCCATCTGTTTGAGCAGGGCAACGTCACCGGCGCGCTTGTTACCAAAGTGAAAATCATAGCCACAGACAATATGGGAAATGCCATGCTGGCTCACCAGAATTTTTTCGATAAAATCATGTGCCGACATGGCTGCAAGAGTGCGATCAAATGTCAGCACCGACAAGACATCCAGTCCCAGTTTTTCCATCAGCCGGGCTTTGACTTCCAGTGGCGTCAGCCGAAAGACAGGGGTGTCGGCTCGGAAAAAAGTGCGCGGGTGGGGTTCAAACACGACAACGCCAAAAGGTTTGCCATTTGCCTTGGCAAGATGTTCTGTCTGCTTGAGAACCGCTTGATGGCCTAAGTGCACGCCATCAAAATTACCAATCGCCAGCACGGCATTGCGATCATTGTCTTTCAGACATGTCCCGTTTTGAATAATTTTCATATGCTGGCTATTTTGCACCTGTTCAGCGTGACTTTTTTTGCCGCGGTACGAGAACCGCTGCTTCGCCTTCAATAACTACTGTATCTCCCACCTTACAGATACACAGAAGCGTTGCGCGGGATTTTTCCGTGTCCAGTGTTAAAATTTCAACCGTTGTTATCACTTCATCACCGAGGTAAACCGGGGCCTTGAAAGCGATGGACTGTGACATATAGATGGTTCCAGAGCCTGGAAGTTGTGTGCCGATAACGGTTGAAATATAACTTGCCGACAACATTCCATGGGCGATGCAGCGGCCAAAGCGGGTGGTGGCGGCAAATTCCTCATCAAAATGTAACGGATTAAAATCCCCTGACAATTCGGCAAACATTTTCACATCCTCAACCTGGACAATTCTGGTCATCGTCGCGCTATGTCCAACGGCCAAATCTTCTATAAAAAAAGTCTGTGTTTTCATGAGGTTTTGTTCATTTTGATTGCCTGATGGCCGGGATAAAAGCCCATTCATATAGTGCGCCGCATAATTGTGCAATTATCCATTTACGAGAAAAATCCATTTTTACTACTTTTTCGCACATGGCGTTAACTCTATGTTTAACCGACTGGGGTAATTTAAATGAAGGGGCCGGATAAAAGTCTTCGGGTAGGGAAGTGTTGCCAATGGCAGTTTTTGCGCGACACTGATTTTCCAAAAATCCAAATTCAGCCTGAGATTTTGTAAAAGTTTTCACACCCCCCGGGGTATGAATGCCGTGATTTAAGTAAATGGAGTTATAAATATGGCAATCGATGCAACCATGCCAATATTGGTGGTAGATGATTACAAGACGATGGTCCGTATCATCCGTAACCTGCTCAAACAGCTGGGGTTTAATAATGTTGATGATGCTGCTGATGGTGTCGAGGCATTGGCTAAATTGCGGGAAAAGAAGTACGGTTTGGTCATTTCTGACTGGAACATGGAACCGATGACGGGCTACGAGCTTCTGAAAGAAGTGCGTGGTGATGAAACACTGAACAGAACGCCATTCATTATGGTGACAGCGGAATCCAAAACCGAAAACGTCATCGCGGCCAAGAAGGCTGGCGTAAACAATTACATCGTTAAACCGTTTAATGCGCAGACACTAAAAGGCAAGATTAACGCTGTTTTCGGCGAATAATCGACCCAATTTGCGCTTAAACCACAGACAATAACACAGGCCCGGGCAAGGGCCTGAAGGAAGACGGTCGGATTTTTCCGCCCTTCCTCATCGGAGATCAAGAAAATGGCTGCTGCCGAAAAAATTGTAGAAAAAGCAAGAGTTGACCAGATTGTCAAATACATCCGCAAAGATCAGGAGGGTGATATTTCTCTGGTTGAAATCATGTCCCTTGCCGAATTGATGGTGGGCTCGATGCAGACATTCTTCAAGGAGCTGGATACCAATATCTACAAAGAGTTCCGCGAACTGGCTGATTATATTGGCACCGCCAAGAACGAGATCGGGCGGCTCCAGGCCGGTGACTTAAGCGATAATTACATCCCGTCAGCCGGTGAAGAACTTGATGCCATTGTTGCCGCCACAGAAAACGCCACCAATACGATTATGGGGGCGGCCGAGAACATCATGGAGGCAGACCCGTCAGACTCAAAGGCCTATCAGGGTGTTGTCAATGATGCGGTTATGGAAATTTTTGAAGCCTGTTCTTTTCAGGACATAACCGGTCAGCGGATCACCAAGATTGTTGAAACACTGCAACATATTGACGACAGGGTAAGCCGGTTTGCCAGCGCACTTGGCGCCAGTGATGTGGGCGGTCATGTTAACCAGGAAACATCAGAACGCGAGCAACGCAAGCAGGATTTGTTGTTGAACGGACCACAGGGTGTGGATGAAGCCGTCAGTCAGGATGATATTGACGCACTTCTGGGCTCAGACGACGAATGCAAGCTGGCCGAGGAGATTGACTGCAAAATAGCCGCGCAAACAGCGTTGAAAAGATCCAAGCCAAAAAAGGCCAAAAAACCCGCCAAAACCGCTGCTGCAAAACCGGCGGAAGGGCCAGCTGGCGAAGAAAAATCCCAGAATGACATAGACGCCCTGTTCGATTAGGTTCTATCGTAACTGGGATTGATGGCCGCAAGGTTGGTTGATTTCAGTTCCTACCAAACCAGCCGATAGCTGGTGAGAACAAACTGCGGGTGTTGATCGGGCCCGAGTTCTTCTTCGATGACGGTTTTAAGGGCCTCGCGATTTACCCCGCCATCAGCTTCTACCAGTTCATTGCCGTGAATGCCGCCAGCCACAAACAGACACGGGATTTCGGCATTGAGAGCACCGCGTATATCTGTGCGCAAACCGTCTCCAATTGCCAGAATATTTGATTTTGAAATTTCGCGACCGGCATGTTCTTCGATGGTGGCAAGTGCCAGCCGGTAAATTTCCGGATACGGTTTTCCCGCATAGATGACGTCACCGCCGAGGCCTTCATAGGCTTGCGCCAATGCACCGGCGCAATATATCAGGCGGTCGCCGCGCTCAACCACGAGATCGGGATTGGCGCAGATCATCGGCAGATCATTGTCTTCAAATTCGGCAAACATATCACCATAATCTTCCGGCACTTCGGTTGTGTCATCCACAAGGCCGGTGCACAGGACTGCCTGGGCCTCATCAATATCGCACAGGTGCAAATTGAGGCTGGTCAATAAAGGCAGGTCGCGCTCAGGCCCGAGGTGAAATACATTGGTGTACTGGTGCTGTTCCAGGGCAAAGCTGGTGACATCGCCCGAAGTGACAATGGCATCGTAGATTTCAGAGGAGATGCCTAAATTATCAAGCTGTTCGACAACACTTGTCCATGGGCGCGGCGCGTTTGATACCAGCACTACCGGCCCGTGTTCCATACGGTAGCGCCTGAGCGCTTCACAGGCGGTTTCAAACGGCTCGACACCATTGTGAACAATTCCCCAGATATCGGCAATCACCGCATCATATTCAAATGCGATGTCAGCTAAACCGGCGACATAGTTGTATTTCGATGAATTCATATTCTAGGCTGCACCGGCTTCCGGGACGGCTTCCAGGAGAATATCACCGCGCACCGGGCGCGGCTCGGAGAAGTGATAGCCCTGGCCGAACTTGATGTTGTAGTCGAGCAGATTAACAACACTGCGTTCGTCTTCAATTTTTTCGATGATCAAGGTAATGCCACTGCGTGTCAGAAGTTCCGGGAAATCTTCCGCAAGAATGGGTGAGCCAGTGTGTTCAAGGTCGCTCAGGAACATGTCGGCGGGCACCTTAAAGTAACGAAAATTCATGTCCGCCAGCACCTGGAAATCCACATCAAGACGCTCGACCTTGTCCATGGAAAAGGTAAAGCCCAAATCCGCCAGAGCTTTGAGGCTTTCGAATTCCAGCGGGCCCGAGGCACCAATGGTTGCCTGGCCGAATTCAAAAATCAAAGATCCGGCGAGATCCTGATTATGCTTCATGTAATCAATAAACTGCGGGAAAAATTCGGAATCCAGCAGTGTCAGTGTCGATACATTACAGAACACGCCCACTTCGCGGTTGCGTTCCACCATTTTGCGCATGACATGGACGCACCTGAACAGCAGGATATTGTCAATCATCGGCATCATGCCAGCGGGTTCGGCAATTTTCATGTAGGCATCCGGCATGATGATTTTGCCGGTAGCATCGCGCAACCTTGAAAGCGCTTCATAATAGCGGGTTTTTCGTTGCGGCAGGGTAACGATGGGCTGGAGATAAAGGTCCACCCGGTTTTCATCCAAAGATGCTCTGATGGTTTTCAGAAGCTTGGCATCACGCGCTGTTTGATCTTCAAGTGTCAAAATGGTGCCATCATTTTCACTTGTCTCAGGTGTGGCGGGTTTAACCGGATTAGGGTGTTGTACGCTAGATATGGCGACGCGCTCAGCCAGCTGTTTTACCAGGGTTTCAACCATCTGCATTTCTGCGATAAGTTGATCATTGCGGGCATGGGCGACGGT
>CAZVAZ010000216.1:0-4510 GCA_964625235.1 uncultured Hyphomicrobiales bacterium | reverse complement strand
CTTCGCCTTCCATTCCCCATTCGGCGGCAAGAGCATCCTGGTCTACGTCGTCATCGGCCATTTATTTTTTTAACCTTACGTTGTCAAAACTATTGAATGATTATTTCTTTAAACAAAATCCGGTCTACGCGTTGTGGTGTAATGGCCAGATTGATGCGCCTGAGCAGTTCTTCTTTCAAACGATAAACACCAGCTGAACCTTCCAGGTCTTCACTTCGAAGCTCACGTAAATAAATCTGGAAAGTATCGAGTATGCGCGGCAATTGCGGCTCAAGAGTATCGGCTACATTCTTATCGGTAATTTCCAATGCCACCTGCAACTTGAGAAACTGTGAGTTCCTCTTTTGTGAGTTGAGATTTACCAGCATCTCAGGAAGGTCATAATAAAATTTGGGCTTTTCAGGTTCAACGACCGCCATTTCCTCGCCCTCGACCGCCATTGGTGCTGAATCGAACACGCCAAAGAAGTAGGCCGCACCACCACCACCGCCAATTAGGACCAGCAATGGCAGGGCGACAAACATCACCAGGAATTTACCGCTGAATTTCCGCTTGCCCTCTTCTTCCTGACCTTCTTCTCCTTCGCCATCGCCCTCTTCGGTCTCGACCTCAGGTTCAGCGTCTTTGTTTTCTTCTGCCATAATCTATCCAGTCGGCTCCAAACAGTTACTGACACACGGTATTCGAAACTTTATTTTTTTCGATTCTCTACGCGCGCGTTCTTATAGATATCTAAAATGATAATGGTTAACGAAACCTTGCCAACGGTCGTTGTACCCGGCAATTTTTACCGGGCAAGCCCTGCCCCGCAACCAGGAACATACCTCCATACTAGAGATAACCTGTTGTTTTTATGCATATTTTATCTTGGCACGGCTTGTGCAATACGTTTGATATGGAAAATGCATTACTCATCGGCCTGTCCCGTCAAACCGCACTCATGCGGCAGATGGACATAATTGCCAATAATCTCGCCAATTCTCAAACCGCTGGCTACAGAACTGAAACACCGCTGTTTGCAGAATATCTTTCAGACAATGCCCGCATCACCAGTCTGCCAGGGCGGTCGGGCCGAGTATCGATGGTTCAGGACAGAGGTCTGTTACGGGATTTTTCTGAAGGCAGCATGACAGCAACTGAAAACCCGTTTGATGTCGCCATCAATGGCAAAGGCTGGCTGGTGGTTGATACGCCCGATGGTGAAAGATACACCCGCAACGGGCAGTTGACGCGAAACGATGAAGGAACACTGGTGAACCCGAACGGGTATCCGGTGTTAAGCACTGCGGGCAACATCAACATTGGTGCTGATGAAATAAACGTCACTATCGCCTCAGATGGCAGCGTTTCCACCAGTGCCGGTGACAAGGGAAAATTGCGTGTGGTGTTTTTTGACAATGAAAATCTTCTGAAAAAGGAAGGTGGAACACTGTTCAGCTCTGAAGAACCACCTGTACCGGCTGAAAATTACCGGATTGTGCAAGGGGTGATTGAAGGCTCAAACGTGAACGCCATAGTTGAGATGACAGAGATGATCAAAGTCATGCGATCGTATATTTCGACCAGCAAACTGAATGAAAAAATTGATGAACTGAAGCGACGCAGTATCGAGCAACTCGGTACGGTATCGTGAGGCAACAAACCACAATAACTGACAAACCTGCAAACGTCGGGAACGCATTCCCAGCGAAAAGGACAAAAAAATGAAGGCTCTTCAAATCGCCGCAACCGGAATGCTGGCACAACAGCTCAATGTTGAGGTTATCTCCCAGAACATCGCCAACATGCGGACAACCGGATACAAACGTCAGCGACCTGAATTTCAGGATCTTCTGTATCAGGATTTGCGCCGGGTGGGTGCAGCTTCTTCCGACACAGGCACGGTTGTTCCTTCTGGAATTCAGTTGGGACTGGGCGTTAAAACCGGGTCCATATACCGCATCCATACCCAGGGTAGTTTCCTCAGTACTGAAAAAGACCTGGATCTGGCCGTTCGCGGTGAAGGGTATTTCCAGGTCACCCTGCCCAATGGCAACACCTCTTATACCCGCGCAGGAGCCTTTGAACTCGACGCCACCGGCGCGCTTGTTACACTTGACGGGTACAGGATTGATCCCGCCATCACCATTCCTGCAAATGCGCGCTCGATATCGATAAACGCGGAAGGCAGCGTCCAGGTTTTAACCGATGAAACCTCGACGCCGACCAATGTCGGGCAACTTGAGCTGGCGATTTTTGTCAATAAATCCGGCCTCGAAGCAATTGGTGACAATCTTTACCTCGAAACACCGGCGAGCGGCTCACCCACCACCGGCACACCGGGCAGTACCGGGATTGGATCCTTACTGCAGGGCTCGCTGGAACAATCGAACGTAAATGCCGTGTCGGAAATTTCCGACCTTATTGCCGCCCAGCGAGCTTATGAAATGAATGCCAAGATTATTTCGGCAACCGACGAAATGATGCAGGCAACCAATAACCTGAGATAGTTTTCTCAGAATTTTCGGAGTTAAAATGTTAAATTCAACGTCTAAATTTTCTACCGTATTTGGTGCATTGATACTGGTATTGACGATTAATTTTGCGCCAGCTACAGAATTAACTCTTCGATCAAATATCAGTATTGTCGATGATGTGGTGACGCTGGGTGATTTGTTTGAACATGCGGGCGACGTTGCCAACAAAGCGGTCTTCAGATCGCCCCGGCTGGGGCAGAAAGGCATATTGAATTCCAGACGAATTGCCCTTGTTGCGCGCGAGAACGGGTTGAACTGGCTAAATCGTAAATATCTGCAAAAAATTGTTATCCGCCGTGAGGCCAACACCATCACTCTGGATGAAATCAGCACCAGGATTGGCGATGAAATTAAAGACAATTATCCGCTGCGGGTGTCGAATTCCCAGCTTGAGATTTCTCTAAGCAACAAAGCTCTCCCCTTTGTCATGCGCGCAGATGCAGAGGCCGAATTTGACGTGGAAAGAATAAGATACGATCGCCGCTCGGGCCGGTTTTCAGCTGTCATTTCCGGGCCTGCCGGTTCTGCAAATGAAAAACGTATAACCTACACCGGCCGGGCAACGGAGGTTATCGAAATTCCCGTTCTGGTCCAGCCTCTCGCCCGCGGTCAGGCCTTTAAGTCCAGTTTTCTGGAAACAAGAAAATTCCCGGCACGGCGCGTCAACAGCCGGGTAATCACGCAAACCGCTGATCTGATCGGGATGGCAGCCCGGCGTTCCTTGCGACCTAATTCACCTATCCGCACAAGCGATGTGGAAAAACCTAGAATTGTGAAGAAGAATACGCTCGTCAGCGTCGTCTACAAGGTGGGGACGCTCAACATTACCTTTCGCGGACGCGCGCTGGAAGACGGCGCATTGGGCGAGACCATAGGTGTTCTTAACTCACGTTCGCGCCGCACCATTCAAACCGTCGTCACAGCTCCAAATACGGTCACCGCCCAGACCAACAGATTGCGCCAGACAGCTTCATTAAACCAGTAAATTCATCCATTTTTTAAAAATTCCAGTCGGATTTCACTCATGGCACAGATTAAAAACAGAACGAAAAAAATAGCCCTTCTACTGGCAACTGTAACGACATTGTCGGGCTGTGCAGCCGCTGACAGAATTGCCGGCATCGGCAAGCCGCCGCCGCTTACCCGCATTGAAAACCCGGTTGAACAATCAGGCTACCGGCCGGTACGTCTGCCGATGCCGGAAATCAAACCGGTGGTACATCAGGCAAACTCACTATGGCGCTCGGGCGCAAACGCCTTTTTTGACGACCAGCGTGCCAAGCAGGTCGGTGATATTCTCACTGTCGCCGTGCAGATTAGAGATAGTGCCAAGATTGACAATACGACCACACGCAGCCGTACCGGCGAGGAAAACGTTGGTTCCAACTCCCTGGTGGCCGGTGTTGCCGCTCAAGTTGCCTCAGTCATACCTTTCAGTGTCGACCCCAGTAATTTGCTGAATTCCACCAGCAATTCCTCCAGCACCGGTACCGGCTCGGTTGATCGCGAAGAAGAGCTGGATGTCTCGATTGCTGCCATCGTCACGCAGATATTGCCCAATGGAAACATGGTCATTGAAGGCAAACAGGAAATCCGTGTGAACAACGAGGTTCGCGAACTGATTGTTGCCGGCATTGTGCGACCGGAAGACATTTCAGCCACCAATACCGTCAACAGCACGCAAATGGCCGAGGCGCGTATTTCATATGGCGGTCGCGGTCAGATAACGGACATGCAACAGCCACGCTACGGCCAGCAGTTTCTTGATATAATCCTGCCGTTTTAGGGTCTGTGCAGGATCGAATTACTCAGGATCATCCGCACCGTCCCGGCGTTTATTCGTCGCGATAGACTTTTTCGCGGCGCTCATGGGCTTCCTGGGCTTCGATGCTCAAGGTGGCAATCGGTCGTGCCTTCAAGCGTTCGATGCCGATGGGGCTGCCGGTTTCTTCACAATAGCCGTAAGTACCCTCATCAATGCGTGACAATGCGTC
>CAZVAZ010000215.1:0-4518 GCA_964625235.1 uncultured Hyphomicrobiales bacterium | reverse complement strand
GCCCTTGCCGTCAAGCCCGAGTTTATCGTGTGTGATGAATCTGTGGCCGCACTGGATGTGTCAATTCAGGCGCAGGTGCTTAATCTGTTTATGGAATTGCGTCAGGAATTCAAACTCACCTATCTTTTTATCAGTCATGATCTCGGCGTTATCGAACACATCAGCGATCACATCGCCATCATGTATCTCGGCCGCATCGTCGAAACAGCTACCACCGAAGCCCTGTTCGAAAACCCCTCCCATCCCTACACAGATGCCCTGCTGCGCGAGGTGCCAAGACTGGAAAACCGTCACGCCACCTTCGCCCCCATCAAAGGCGAAGTACCATCACCGATAGAGCCGCCATCAGGCTGCCACTTCCACCCCCGCTGCCCCAAAGTCTTCGAGCCTTGCGCCAAATCCGCACCGGCGCTGGAAGCTACAGGGCAGGGGCGCTCAGTTGCGTGTTTTTTGAATAATGCAAAACCTTAAACCGGTCAGATGGATCAATACTTACTTCCTTTGGTATTAATTACGACCGGACCAATCAGGCGAGGCTGAAAACTATTTGCGCATCACCTTGAAAGAACTAATGCTATCATTTCCGACACTACTTAATCCTATAGAATTACTAGATTTGCGGAATTCAGAACAACGGCCGCGATAATAAGTATGCTGACAGGCGTTAACATAGACGTTTTTCCCAACTTCTATCGAAGAAATAGAATCATTTCTGATGCCCATTTGACCGGTGGTTTGGTAATTGCCAAGATTTTTAACGACGCAACCACCAGTAAAATTGGGGTTTCTGTAAAATGCAACCTGATTGTTACCCGGTTTACAGGCAGTCCTGGTTGGCTGGGGTGACGGTGGTTTGCTGGTTTTTAGGCGAACCGAAATTGCCGAAATTTGGTCATTGCCAATTCTTGTTCCCTTCATGCTTGGAAGTGAGCGGGTAAACAATTGGCACGTGTTGCCTCTTATATTAATCGTTGTGCCGTGTTTAGGGCGGGCGGTAACGGGTCTAAAAAATTTTCGCTGAAATATTCTGGTACTCCCCCGCCAGCTGTTCTTGCAGGCGATTGCTTCCACATTTCGTCCAATTTTAATCGAGGAGGTCGAGTCATTTTTCATTCGCATCGCACCGGAATCGACATAATTGCCGATAGGCATTGTGCTGCATTTACCGCGATAGTTGGAGTGTTGAAACACGGTAATCTCATTGGAGCCTGGTTCGCATTGCACCTGGGCATTGCCAACAGATGGTAGCAAACTGAAACCTAGAAATATGCTGGCAAAAAGACCAGGCTGCATTTTCACGAGCCTTTTTTTAGCAAATTCGATCAATTTGTTTCGGTGTTTGGCAATTACTATTGTCATTTTCCTCTCCTTTGATTGACTGAAAAAACTTTAACGAAATGGAAATATGAGATTTGAACTGTATATGTGCTGAACCGCTTGTTCATACAGCGTTCAGCAAGCCATATTTGGCTATCAGAATAATGACGCGTTTGCCCATAGCTTCAAGGGTGGCTTTGAAGGTAAATTGCATGGTGCGGTGTCCTTCATTTCTTCCTAACACATGAGATAGCGCACAATAATGTGCGAAAATCAAGACGCATACGAATTAAAGCATAAAGCAAAAATCAAGGCGCAGTCACTCTTGGCAAACCAATTCTGCCGAAGCCGGGCAGTTTGATTGCCGGATTGAGAAAATCTATTCCGGCTACCAGTCCCAGGACGTTTATTTCCAGGCCCTCAACGGCTGCCAGGCTGATGCCTGCATAGCCACCTAAAGAAATTTGCCAGCCGGTGTTGCTCGGTGTTGGTGAAACCCAGCTGTCATAACCGATGAAATCTTTTCCCATGGCGGTGGGCGGCAGGGTTGTTTGCAGCTCGGGCACACTTCTCATCACATAAGCGATAAAGGAATTGGAGTTGGGCCCGGGCCACAGTCGATAGCTGCCATACTGGAAGTAGGGGTAATTGCGGATAGCGTTTTCTATTTTGGGGATGAGCGCCTGGGCTTGCGCGCCGGAGACTTCAAACTGCAGTTCAGGCTTTGACGAATACCAATAACCATCGGCGGGATAAATATCCTGCCGCACCGGATTGCCCCAGCCCACTACTTCAAAGCGATGGTATTGCGCCTCCGAGCGGCGTTTCAGCACCAGCCAGGTATGAACCGCGAATATTCCTTTCCAGCGCCCGGTGCGGGCAGAGTAAATCTTGACAGTCGCCGCGGTGCTTTGCCGCGCATCAGGCAGGATACCGGCGCTCGACCAGTCAGCCACACTCCAGTTGTCAGGCCATGGGCTTTGCGAATAGACCACAGCGTAAACAGCCAGCGGGCTCAGGAAAAAAATCACAAAGCCCAAAATCAATCGGCGGATCAGTTTTTTCATTTTTATCAGGAGGACCAAGATGAATATAACACGATATTACCTTGCCATATAAATGTGGCGCAAAAAGTGTGTTTAGCTAATTTTAATACTTAAGGTTTAAATAATAAAAATACAACTCTAACTAGTATTGCATGGCTTTATGGAATTCTGACCATCTGATGAACACATCTGAGCTGAATAAAACACCCGCTTCAAAGGACTTGAAACCAGTTTTCCTAAGCTGGTCGTCTGCGCATAATGTATCATATATTTTGCTTGCGATAATTTTCGCAAGTGTGCTCGGCAGCGGGTATTATTATACATCCAGCTATAAATTCAGCCAGAGAATTAGTGAAAACAAAAAATCAATGCTCGAACTTGTCACGGCATTTGTATCGACGTATACGCAACAAAGAGCATTGGATGATCAACTGCATCTGCCCGTACCGGGTGTATTCAGGCAATCATCCCTGAAGCTTTTTGATAAAGTAAATTCCGTTGATCATGGCATACGCATCAAATTCTTTGACCTGGCTGGATCAGCAGTAAAAGCCAATCCTCCTGATGTGCAGATTGTCAATGTTATTGGCCTGATGGCAGCTGATCGGTTACCCGGAATCTGGAGCGGTTATGTTGGTGGATTTGGCAAAGAGGTATTGCGAACAATCAAGCCGGTGCTGACCACCGGGAAGATCTGTGCGAATTGTGATAACTCAACCGCAAAGCCCGATAAAACCGGCATGTCCGGTGCGGTGATGAGTGCTTACGTTGTTGATGTGCCAACCAGCGGGTTTTTCAAAAGATTACGTCTGGAGGCGGGAGGGCTAGCCCTTGGCGCCTTCCTGTTTTTATGGGGCAGCATTGCCTATTTCATGCAGCAACAGGCGCGCATAGCGTCAGTTAAAGCGGAAAACCTGCGTGGAAGCGAAAGAAGGTCCATGCTTTCGGCGGCAAAAATACAGGCGGAAAATGAAACTGCGAAACTTTCCGCCCAGGTTCGCAAAGCCTACGAGGACCTGCGACAGGCACTGACCAAGGAAAGAGAACTCAACGTACTCCAGCGCCAGTTCATCTCCATGGCAAGCCACGAATTTCGCACGCCCCTGGCCATTATTGACGGGGCCGCCCAGCGTCTTGAATGCCGCGCTAAGAAATTCGACAATTCGGTCGAAATTACCAAACGCGCCGTTAAAATAAGAGGTGCCGTTGAACGCATGACCAGGGTAATGGAAAGCACCTTGACGGCAGCAAGTCTGGATATTGGCAAGCTGTCAATAAGTGTCGAGCCGTGTGATATGGCTAAACAGTTAAACGACGCATGTCAGCGCCAGATGGAATTGACCGGATCTCATAAGATATCCTGCGATGTTTCCGGCCTGCCGGCAACAATCCAGGCTGATCCCGGTTCTTTGGAGCAGATATTCTCCAATCTTTTATCAAATGCCGTAAAATATGCGCCCAACGCGCCGGAAATCGATGTCCGTGCATACTCCGAAGACGACGAAGTGGTGCTGTGCGTCCGCGATCAGGGGCTTGGAATTGATGAGGAGGATTTACCGCGTGTATTTGAACGTTTTTTCCGTGCCAGAACAGCAACAGGCATAGCGGGATCCGGTATCGGTCTCAATCTGATTAAAATCCTGATTGAGCTGCATGATGGCTCAATCACTCTTGAAAGCATAGTCAACAAAGGCAGTACCTTCACTGTACGCCTGCCCGTAAACGGGCCTGAGGAAATTGCTGCAAAAGGTGATGAGGCCGCTTGAGTTTTTGTCTCGAAAAATGGAATTTTTGGATCGTCCAAAATATCTACATTTATTGGTAACCTTTTTGAATGTAGGTTGAATCAGCGCTCACAAAGGAGCAGAAAACATGCCAACCATTCTTTGTATTGAAGATGAAATTCTGGTTCGCGAAGACATTGTCGAAGAACTGGAAGATTCCGGTTACGACGTTCTGGTGGCTGACGATGGTGCCAAGGGACTGGAAATGATCCTTGCCCACAAACCGGACCTTGTCATATGCGATATTACAATGCCGCATATGGATGGTTTTCAGTTGCTGGAAGAAATTCGCGGGAAATATAAATTGCTGGCCGATATGCCGTTCATTTTTCTGTCCGCCCTGGCGGATGAAGAGCACGTGATAGACGGTT
>CAZVAZ010000214.1:0-4546 GCA_964625235.1 uncultured Hyphomicrobiales bacterium | reverse complement strand
CGCCGCATGCTGGAGAGATTGTTCGAATTCACCGCCGATGTGGCAATGATTGCGCACTTTGAAGATGATCCCAAAGTGGAAATGGTGCCCTTCAGCCGCCATCGTGTTGTGGTTTTCGTTCATCAGGATCACCGCTGGTTTAAACGTAAATCGATCTCGCTGGCAGAACTTGAGGGAGAAGATTTTGTTTTGCGCGAAAAAGGCTCAACCACACGACTGGCCTTCGAAACCGCCCTTGAAAAAGCCGGGATCACCATAAATCCGGTCATGGAAATCGGCTCGCGTGAAGCCGTGTGGAAGGCGGTTGAAAAAGGCATCGGTATTGGTGCGATTGCAGATTTTGAGTTTGTGCCGCACCCGCGATTAAAAACAGTGGAAATTTCCGACGTGGAAATAACCACCAATTATCATATCGCCTTTCTTAAAGAAAGACGCCAGTCGCGACTGATCCAAACCCTCATCCGTATTGCCAAAACCGTAGGAAATACCACCCTGAGGTGAGACAGGTATACATTTGTCTGGCCTGGCCCTGTTGAGCTGGCCAGCTTTCATTTTCGCTCCTGAAAAAATCGAATTTCAAAGGGGTATAAAAAAATAAAGTAATAACTCTTCCATTTTGGTGTAACATTTCTTACACTAAGTGACATCATATGTTGTTGAGGCGGTATTGATTTTGATTTTTTCAACGTCAAATCGGCTGGCAACAATGATTAAGCGGCGAAAAAGAGCCGAAAGAAGGGAGTTTATGGACGACAGTAGCCCATTGGTGCCTGAGATAAATGTTACACCACGTGCGCAAACGCGGCGCGGGAGCATAGATGCACGACAGGAAAAGCTGGTGGAGCTTGTGCGTCAGCGTGGATTTATTTCGATTGAAGCCATGGCTGAGCATTTTAATGTATCGAACCAGACCATCCGGCGCGACATAGATGAATTATGCCAGATGAAAAAGCTGGCGCGCTATCATGGCGGCGCAGGGTTATTGCCAGGCTCAGAGCAACTGGCCTATGCCAATCGCAAGACGCGTAATCTTGAGCAGAAAAATATCATAGCCTCCCTGGTGGCAGCCCAAATTCCTGATGGCTCCTCCCTGTTTATTGATATAGGCACAACTATGGAAGCGGTGGCCAAAGCGCTCATTCATCACAAAAACCTGCGCATCATTACCAATCATATCCGCGTTGTTTCCATATTAAGCGAAGGCACGGATTTTGAAATCATTCTTGCCGGTGGACTGGTGCGCAACCGCGATCAGGCAATAACCGGTGAAGCGACAAGTGAATTCCTGCGCAAATTCAAAGTCGGCTACGCCATATTTGGCATCGGCTCAATTGAAAACGACGGCGCCATGCTTGATTATGATTACCGCGATGTTCACGTTTCAAAAACCGCTATCGGCATTTCAAAGAAAAGATTTGCTGCCGCCGATCACAGTAAATTCAATGGCGATGCCATGGTTCATCTCGGCCATGTATCTGAAATTGACGCATTTTTTACCGACACAACACCTCCGCAGGAAATCAGCGACGTTTTGACAGGAAATAATGTCGATCTGTTCACGCCTGTGACGGATCAGGGAAGTTAACCCCATGTCAGCGATTGAACTTAAAAATATTACGAAAAAATGGGGCGATGTTACCGCTGTCGACAGTGTCTCGCTGAGTGTCGATAAGGGCTCGTTTGTGGTTTTACTGGGGCCGTCGGGGTGCGGAAAATCAACAACGTTGCGGATGATTGCCGGTCTTGATACGGCCACTTCAGGCTCGATTTCGATTGCGGGCAAAGATGTAACGTCTTTGCCGCCAGCGGCAAGAAAAATCTCGATGGTATTTCAGTCCTATGCATTGTTTCCGCATTTGAGTGTTGCCGAGAACATAATCTTTGGCCTTAAGGTTAGAAAAGTCCCTGCGCGCGAGCGCCAGGAGCGGCTGGAAAAAGTGGTGGATATTGTCGGGCTGGCCGGGCTGATGGACAGAAAGCCATCGCAACTTTCCGGTGGCCAGCGTCAGCGTGTGGCTCTGGCACGCGCAATCATCGCTGAAAACGGCATCTGCCTGATGGACGAGCCGCTCTCCAACCTTGATGCCAAACTGCGTCATGACATGCGGGTTGAAATTCGCGCCTTGCAGCAGCGCCTCGGCATGACGGTAATCTACGTTACCCACGATCAGGCCGAAGCCATGAGCATGGCGGACAAAGTCATCCTTCTGCGCGATGGCCGCATCGAGCAGGCCGGTACACCGGAAAGCCTTTATGGCCAGCCGGAAACACTTTTTACAGCGAGTTTTATCGGCACTCCGCCGATGAACCTGCTGGAGCTGGCAAATGGCCCTGATGGAGCGGTTGTTTTGGGTGGCACTGATCATGTTGTTTTTAATGGACCGGGCGAAGGGCGCATTTTGGGGGTGCGCCCGGAAGATATTGTGCTGAGCGATGATACGGGCCTTGCGGTTGAGTTGACGGCGGCGGATTACCTTGGTGCCGATACAATTTTGAATGCACCTGTTGGCAACCAGAAAATTCAGATCAGGGTTCCGGGCCGGTATCGGCTGGGAGAAAAAAATCATGTCCATCTGTCCTGGCCGCAGGACGCTGTGCATGTCTTTGAAAAAGCATCGGGCAAAAGAATAGAAAACTCAAATTTCACCACCGGCAAAGTGGGAAACGCTGCTTAGCCGCAATAAAACCAATGTGCCATGAAACCGGCACAAATTCATCGGCAAAACCCAAAATGGGTTTTGCCATACAGCAAAGAAAAGGGAGCAAAACTCATGTTAAAACATCTATCAAAAACATTTAAGCGCACCGTGCTGGCCACCGCCATGGTGCTGGGGCCGGTGACAATGGCAAATGCGCAGCAGGTTGAGCTGACCATGTATTATCCTGTGGCTGTGGGTGGGGCTATAACCAAGATTGTTGATGGACTGGTTGCCGATTTTTCCAAGGAAAACCCGGGTATCAAAGTCAACGCGATTTATGCCGGCAACTACAATGATACCCGCATCAAAGCTTTAGCCGCCTTAAAGAGCGGAAAACCGGCGCAATTATCTGTCATGTTCTCGATTGATATTTATGAGTTGATTGAACAGGGTGCCATCGTTGCCTTTGATGATATTGTTGAAACCGATGATGAAAAAGCCTGGTTGAAAAAGTTTTATCCAGCTTTGATGGAAAATGGCATCACCCAGAACAAGACCTGGGGCATTCCGTTCCAGCGCTCCACCATTGTCATGTACTACAATAAGGATGCCTTTCGTGCAGCCGGTCTGGATGCGGAAAAACCACCGGCAACCTGGGACGAACTTGTAGCTGCGGGTAAGAAGCTGACCAAGGCAGATGGTTCACAATGGGGAATGATGATCCCGTCGACCGGCTATCCCTACTGGATGTTCGGTGCCTTGGCCAAACAGAACGGTCAAACGCTGATGAACGGTTCAGGCAATGAAACCTTCTTCGCCAAACCTGCCACTATCGAAGCCTTGCAGTTCTGGAAAGATCTGGGCAGCAAGTACAATGTTATGCCCAAGGGAACAATTGAATGGGGCACGTTGCGCCAGAATTTCCTTGATCAGAAAACAGCGATCATGTGGCATTCAACCGGTAATCTCACCAAGGTTAAATCATCGGCCAAGTTTGATTTTGGCGTTGCCATGCTGCCGGCCAAAAAATCCCGGGGCACACCCACAGGTGGCGGTAATTTCTATATCTTCGACAAGACCACTCCAGTTGAGCGTAAAGCGGCATTGAAACTGATCCGGTATATGACCTCACCGGAACGTACAGCTGAATGGAGCATTAAGACCGGTTATATCGGAACCCGGCCCGATGCTTATACAACCGATGCGTTGAAGAAATATGTTGTCGAGTTTCCACCGGCAGCTGTTGCCCGTGATCAACTTGAGTTTGCCACAGCCGAACTCAGCACCTTCCAGACAGGCCGGGTGCGCAAGTTGCTTGATGATGCCATCCAGGCGGCTTTGACCGGCAGTAAATCGCCCGAAGAAGCTTTAACGTCGGCACAAAAACAGGCCGACCGCCTGCTCAAGAAGTATCGCTAGTTTCTCCTGACAATGCGCCCGGATCGTTTTTAAGAAAAAGCGGTCCGGGTTTTTGGTGCAATATTATTATGAGTGAACACAAAGGTTCAATGAACCACGTCTATGGCTGGCTGTTGCTGTTGCCGGCTGCGGTTTTTTTGACGGCGTTCACTTACTATCCCATGGTGTCGACGTTTTTCCTGAGCTTTTTTTCCGACGGTACCGCCATGCGGCCATCGGTCTTTGTCGGGTTGGAAAACTATCAGGTCCTGCTTGAGGACGAGATTTTCTGGAAGGTTCTTGTCAACAACCTCTGGTATGCGGTGGGAACCATCCCTACCAGTATCGGCATTGCTTTATTGATGGCAATATGGGTCAACAATCGTCTGCCGGCGCGCGGTCTTGTGCGCATGGCTTATTTTACCCCGACAGTGTTGCCGATGATTGCAGTTGCCAATATCTGGCTGTTTTTCTATACGCCCGAGCTTGGCCTGTTTGATCAGGTTAGC
>CAZVAZ010000213.1:0-4626 GCA_964625235.1 uncultured Hyphomicrobiales bacterium | reverse complement strand
CACCCGATAAGGATACCCTGGGGGTGGTTGGGCGGGGGAGCGGGCTGGCTTCAGGTCTGTCAGCTCAAGGCTTAAGCTTTTCTCAGGCGCATAATCGCGATAACGCTTAAAGCTGCCATGGTGATGGAAATAATCACATTATATCCGGCAAGCGAAAGCCCCAGAAAGCGCCAGGCGGCATCGACACAGCTTACCACTTTGGCACTGCTTAATTCCTGCAAAAGATTACCGACATCTGCACTCAGCTCTTCTCCGCCCGAGCATCCGGCAGGCCCCTCCCACAAACGCCATTCAACTCCCGAATGATAAACGCCATAGGCTGCACCGGCGACAAACAATAGTGCCGCTGCAACCAAACATACCTGGCTCAAAGTTTTGTTGCTGTTTTTAATCATTATCAAAGCCAGCGCCAAAACAGGCAGTCCGATATAATAAGGCCAGCGCTGGGTCAGGCACATGGGACATGGTGCCAGACCAATAATGAGTTCAAAAAACCACGCACCGGCTATCGTAACCGTGCCCAGAACAAGTGCTGCAATTGCAGGTAAAGAGGGGGAATTCAGTGTTTTTTGGCTCATTTTCTGTCCATGCTAAGTTGGAAAAACAAATTTAATCAATGCAAAACCCGCAACCAGCATGATTACAAATAAAATTGTCAAGAGGCCGAGATATTTTTCGATAAACCGGCGGATGGGCTGACCAAACCAGTATAGCAGGCCAGCGACGAAAAAGAATCTTATACCCCGTGCAGCAACGCTTGCCACCCCAAAGATTATCGGATCAAGAACGGTTACACCGCTGGCGATGGTGATCACCTTGTAGGGAAAGGGTGTAACGCCGGCAATGAAAACTATCCAGGCACCATAAGTGTTATAGCGCCCGGCAAAATCGTCAAAGGCACCACTGTAGCCATAGAGGTCCAGCAAAGGTTTTCCGATTGCATCAAACAGGTAAAACCCGATCAGATAACCCGCAAACCCGCCAATGACTGAAGCTATGGTTGAGATTGACGCATAGACCCAGGCCTTGGCTTTATTGGCCAGAACCATGGGAATAAGAATAATGTCGGGGGGAATTGGGAAAAACGAACTTTCCGTAAATGCCACGCCCGCCAAAGCCAGTCTGGCGTGGCGATGGGCGGCCAGCGACATTGTCCAATCATATAATCTGCGCAGCATAAGGCTCTTAACTACAAAAAAGTTGTTTGAAGCAATTTGAGATATTGACGTCCATGATTCTGGCCCTATGATCGCAGCCAAGTGCCCCTGTGGCGGAATTGGTAGACGCGACAGATTCAAAATCTGTTGTCCTATGGATGTGCCTGTTCGAGTCAGGCCAGGGGCACCATTCAATTCCCAATCGTTGAAGTTTCACAGCGTTGATCTGTGTCTCAAATTGCTTCTGAAGCAATTCTGATATCCTTAATTGCGCTCGAACGCAAGCATGCTTTAGGCTGGTGACAGGGTGGAGAGGCGATCTTGTTTGTGAGTGCCTTGCATAAATTCTTTTAGAATTCTCGCCGTTTCATAAGCGCCATTAAGATTGGGGATTTGACTGGACAGCGGCGTTGCCATTTCACCGGCTTTGTCAATTGCCGCAGCGAGAGTTTTGGCGGTCATGTCAATTTGCCTGAGCTGTACCGCCAGGCCGCGTTGTTCAAACAATGTGGCTCTGTCGGTCTGCTCTGTCAGGCCTTCGCGCACATAAGGCACCAGGACTGCACGGCAGCGGGCGCGTAAAATATCGGATGATGTATTGTAACCGCTCTGGGAGACCAGCACTTTGGTGTCTTTCAGCATAGCCGAAAAGTCACTCCTGAAATGCTCCACTACAAGATTTGGCCGGGCGGCATCTTCAAGCAGTTTTACGGTTTCATCGGGCAGGTTGGGCCCGGTGATAAAGCCCCATTTATCATTTGCATACCGTGTCAGCGGCATGGCTTGTAATGCAGCTTCAAACAGCGGCTTGCCGACAGCGCCTCCGCCAGCAGAAACCACCACATCGTAAGAGTTGCCGGTGCGTTGTTCATCAGCGTCAGGCGTAACCAGGCCGGTATAGTGTGTCAGGTCTGAAATTTCATCGGCAAACCTGAAAGTTCCGCCAAGATCGGCAAAATCCGGGTCTGCATGCAGAAAGACAAAATCATAGTACTGGCGCAGCAGTTCAACGGTTTTTTCATCGCGGCCCGGCGCTACCTTTTTGTGCAGAAGATCGCGCACTGAACAGGCAACATAAGGTTTTGGCGTCATTTGCCGGGCGGCATCCAGCAGGGGTAAAAACTCAAAACCCAGCTGATGGCGGGCAAATGGAAAGGCTTCGGTGAAAATAATATCGGGAGCGCGCGATTTCAGCAGCGCCAGCAACTGCTTCAAGCGGTCCTGCTTATAGGCCTCGTCAACAGGATTGTTATTTTCATCAACAAGGTCGGAAAATCCGCCGGGACCGGCCTTGTAAGGGCTGAGTTGAAAGCATTTCGCCCCTTCGGGAAAGGTTGCCGGTGTCTGGGTGCCGCCAAGGATGATATCAACCTCAAAACCGGCATCCAGCAAGGCCTTGGTGATGCGCTTGGAGCGCATCACATGACCTATGCCCAGCAAATGCTGGACAATGAAAAAGATACGATGTGTCACCCGAGTTACCTTGCTCTTTCCGCATAACTACCCAGCTTAAATGGTTAGACTATGCCGCATTTCAATTAAAGATGCCGCAAATTCGACCGTATGCACATCATTGTGACTGGCCGGAATTCTCGATCAACTTTCTGCGCTTTCACATACTCTGCCTGTTTGACTCTAGTTTTATTTATAAGGGTCAGCTGCATCTCTAAGGCCATCGCCAAAGAAGTTGAAGGCTAAAATGGTCAGGATTACCGGAACCACGGGAAACATAAGCCACGGATAAAGAGCGACAACGGAAATATTCTGTGCTTCGGCCAGCAATACCCCCCAGCTGGTTATGGGCGGCCGCAAACCCAGACCAAGGAAGGAAAGAGCGGTTTCGCCCAAAACCATCGTGGGAATGGAAATCGTCGCCGACGCAATCAGATGGCTCATGAAACCAGGCACCAGGTGGCGGCCTATAATACGGCTGGGATTGGCCCCCATAAGCTGAGCCGAAACCACATAGTCTTCTTCACGCAATGACAACAGCTTGGAGCGCACAGCTCGCGCCAGCCCGGTCCAGTCCAGCAACCCCAGGATGACGGTAATACCGAAATAAACCAGAATCGGACTCCAGGTGATGGGAATGATGGCGGCAAGTGCCAGCCACAGAGGGATTGAGGGTATCGATTGCAGCACCTCGATTACCCTTTGGACCAGAAGATCCAGCAATCCACCATAATATCCCGCCATGCCACCGATGATGATGCCAAGGGTAAATGAAATAATGATGCCAAGCAGGCCGATTGTCAGCGATATGCGTGAGCCGATGATGATGCGCGACAGGACATCGCGCCCTAACCTGTCGGTGCCAAGCAGGAACATGGTGCTGTTTTCTGCAGCACAGACCAGATGTAAATCGGAAGAACCGCCAAGCCAGTAATCATATTTGTCACCACGGCAGAAAAACCTTAGCGGGTAAACCTCATCACGATTTTCACTATATTCGCGTTTCAGGTTTTCCATGTTTAATCGATAATTTGTGCCGTAAACAAACGGCCCGACGAATTTGCCCTTGTCAAACAAATGTACGGATTGCGGCGGCATGAAAATCGCATTCACATTGCGGCTTTGCAGGTCATAAGGAGCTAAGAATTCACTGACGAAAATGGCCAGATACATCAACGCCAGAAATATCGCCGAGGCCACAGCGACGCGGTGACGCTTGAATTTCCACCACATCAGTTTCCACTGGGATGCCAGATAAAGACGCTCCTGCGCCGGGGTCAGTTTTTCAATTGAATGAGGGTCAAAAGGTGCCGGATTGACATAATGTCTAATGGGCGCGCCTTCTGGTGGCAGGGGCGTGTCGGTCATTTGGTAGCCCCTCCCTGCAACCTTATTCGCGGATCAAGGAAGGCGAGCGCTATATCGGATATCAATACACCAAAAACAGTCAGTGAGGCCAGAAAGATCAAAAATGATCCGGCCAGATACATGTCCTGACTTTGCAGGGCGGCAATCAATAACGGCCCGGTGGTCTCCAGTGACAGCACCACAGCAACAATCTCGGCTCCTGAAATCATCGCCGGTAACATCGAGCCAATGTCGGCAATAAAGAAATTCAAGGCCGAGCGTAAAGGATATTTCAGCAAGGCTTTAACCGGCGGCACGCCCTTGGCCCGGGCAGTAACGACATATTGTTTTTGCAACTCATCGAGAAGATTGGCACGAAGGCGCCTGATCATGGCGGCTGTTCCCGCCGTACCGATTACGATCACTGGAATCCACAAGTGTTCGAGAATAGACATTGCCTTGTCCCAGCTCATCGGCTGGTTGAGATATTCGACATCCATAAGGCCGCCGATTGAAGTGCCAAACCACAGGTTGGCAAAGTAAATCATCACCAGTGCCAGCAGAAAATTGGGTGTAGCGAGACCTAAAAGACCGATAAAAGTAAGGCCATAGTCTCCCCAGCTATATTGATGAGTTGCGGAATAAATGGCAATTGGAAAAGCCAGAGCCC
>CAZVAZ010000212.1:1324-4629 GCA_964625235.1 uncultured Hyphomicrobiales bacterium | reverse complement strand
ACGGTTATCTGGCCTTCAGCGACAAGAAAAACCCCCCATACAATGATGGCTATACTCACCACCTGTTGCACCAGGGCGGTGAAATGCATAGCCATTGATGCCCAGAACTTTGTTGATGAATTTGCCCGGGCGGTGGCGGCAACAGAATCTTCCCAGCGCCGCTGCATAACACTTTCACCACCGATTGACTTTATCGCTTCCACCCCGATAAGGCCTTCCACCAGAATGGAATGACGACGGGCGGCCTGGATCTGGGTAAGTTTTACCGAACGTGCGAGAGGGATTTGTGTCAACAAGGTCACTGCCAGCACAATTGGAACTGCGGCAAGCGGGACATACGCCAGCGGTCCGACAATCAACCAGAGGACAAAAATAAACACGCCGATAAACAAAAGGTCGGTTACAGCGATAATACTGGACGATGTGAAAAAATCACGTACGCTTTCAAATTCGCGTATCTGATTGGCAATAGCTCCGGCCGCACCCGGTCGCTCTTCCATCGAGATGCCAAGGGCGTGTTCATAAAGCGAAGAGGCAACACGCATATCCACCCGGCGCCCGGCAATATCCAGCACCACCGTGCGCAGTTGCTTGAGCACAATGTCAAAAAAGATAGCCAGAGAAACGCCAGCCGCCAGCGCCCACAAGGTGGGGATCGCCAGATTGGGAATAACCCGGTCATATACGTTCATTACAAAAAGGGGCAAGGCAAGGCCAAGCAAATTGATAATGAGGGCGGCAAGAATAATCTGCATCCACGATGGCCAGAAATTACCCACAGCCGACCACAGCCAGTGCCCGTCTTTTTCGCCACCACCGGTTTTTCGCGCAACCGCCACTTCTTCGCGGTCATCGACAGTCAGGTAAAACACATAACCGGTCGAATCCTCCTGCACAGCATGGCTCGACAAAACCTGACGGTCGTTCGATATGGCGGGAAAGACGACGGTGACTTTATTATCGGAAGACTTTGAAATAACAACACAGGCATCACCACTGTCGAACAGAACAATGAAGGGCTGCACAATGGCCGGAATCTGCGAAATGCGGCGGTGAACCAGACGTGCGCTTAACCCCAGTTTGGCAGCAGCTCGCGGCACAAGATCAACAGAAATCCGGCCATGGCGAACGGGCAGACCACTTAAAACGGAAATTCTGGAAAAGGGTTTACCGAAGTGAGTGGCTACGTATTTCAGGCAGGCCAGCAGGGGATCATTGGCAAGTTCTTCAAGAGAGATTTCAGGAGAGGCCACAGGCTTTTCCAGGCTGAAATCAGGAATGCCAACTGATTCAGCGGAGAGGCCGGTTGCGTTTTCTGACTTCTCCATTTTTTACCTATAACCAGCCCACCACCTGAAGGTGTCGGCTATTGTTTGCGCAAAGGTTCAATATTGATATTGAACACACCCAGGCTGCGTTGGGTTTTGGCCCGCAGTTGCGCCACCCCTTCTTTGGGTGCGGAAACGCCCAGGCTATCAAGTAAGATTCCCATACTGGCCAGCAATTGGTGGGCTGAAAACAAATGCACCGATCGGATGCTGGAAAGCTGGAACTGGCTGTTGAACAAGGAGCTTTCGGAATCCAGCAAATCCAGCAAAGAGCGCTTGGATAATCTGTATTCCTCCAGATAAGTACGTACAATACGCTTGTTCAACTCAGCCTGACGCCGTAATTCCGCCACTCGTTTTGCACCAACAGTGTAGGCTGCCCAGGCGCGTTCCACAGCTTCTGTCACCTGGCGATTTTGCGTGTCGCGTATAGCTTTAGCCTGATACCATCGCTCCGACAGCTCGCGTCGTCTGTTGGTTGTTACCAGGCCATTAAAAACATTCCAGGACATCACCACACGCCCGGTGAGATCATTGTCTCTTCCCTCAATACCCGATACGTCTGATCCGAAAGTTGCACTGCCCTCCAGTGAAACTTCAGGATAAAAGGAACTCGTAATTTGCTCGCGCTCAAACTTTGCGGCATCAATATCTGCTTCAGCAGCTTTGATGGCAGGGTTTTGAGCCAGACCTGATTGCACCGCCTGGCGCCGGGAGCCGGGCAGGCGCTTGGGAAATTTTACCGGACTGGTTCGCCCGGGTTTCAGGCCGACAACGCGTTTGAATTTGGCGTTGGCCTCCAGTAACGATTGTCTGATTTCCGCAACGATGGCTCTGGCACCGGCAACGCGTTCCAGCGTTTGGTCCAACTCACTGGCGGGCGATTTTCCACCTTTTTTTCGCAGCCGGATAAGTTTCAGTATTGCTTCGTGACGTTTGGCGTTTTCTCGAGAAATTTTTAGCAAATGATTTAAGCGCCTGACATCAATATAAGCCTCAACCGCACTTAAACCCAACGCTTCAGAACGCTCCAGAACGCGCAATGCGCCCGCGTCCACGCGGGCTGCATTTTTATAAATGTCATTGGCGCGGTACCAGCCATCGAAAAGAATTTGGCGGATGGTCACATTGGCCTGTCTGCGATTGCGCCAGTTGCGGTTCTGGGACCCGATCAGGCTCGACGGCCTGTCAATGCGCTGGGCGCCAAAATCAGCCGACAGATCAACACGGGGAAGCAAACCTCCCTGGGCCTGTCGCAATTGATAGTCGGAAGCTCTGCGTGCGGCTATCACGCTTCTAATTTCCGGGTTGTTCTGGACAGTATTGCGCACGGCTTCACGAAGAGAAACGGCGTGAGCCTGGGTGGCCAACAGCATGACGACTGCAGCCACAGATACTCCAAGCAATCTCAAAACTGTTACCCCCCCGTCAACTGCATTTTTTGCAGCTATTATTTTTCCGGCAATCAGTGGACCAGCCCATTGCCGGTTACGCTACCACGCACCGTCAGCCGAATTATTAACAATGCATTAACTTTACGCAAGTGCAACAACCCTCATACCATAATCGGGTAAAAAAATGTGGGACACCGCTTGAATTGGTAAATAGCAAGGAAAATTGGCCAACTAGTTACATTAATGTCACGTCAACACTGAAATTTAGGTAGCCAACCCAACTCTTATAAGATTGAAGTGTTTTAATTGGTGTCAGGATTTTGTAAACTGGCTTTGGGATTATTAAATTGTGGGCAGAGCCTGTTGATTTTTAGCGGCAGGTTTTGCCAGGTAACATGGATAGAACCACTTGCGCCCTAACGAACGCCGGTGTTTCCAGGGGATATCTGTCTTAATGTCTGTAAAAAATGTCTGATGCGCCGATGGATGAGCGCGATTTATTGCGTGTTGAGAATTTGCGTGTCAGTTTTGAACTGCACGGCAGCCAGCTTGAAGTTGTCAAAGGGGTGAGCTTTCGGGTTCG
>CAZVAZ010000212.1:0-1224 GCA_964625235.1 uncultured Hyphomicrobiales bacterium | reverse complement strand
CCGTTTGAACTTTCCGGCGGTCTGCGCCAGCGCGCCATGATTGCCATGGCTTTAATCTGCCATCCTGCCCTGCTGATTGCGGATGAACCCACCACTGCACTTGATGTAACGGTGCAGGCGCAAATTCTCAAACTGCTGAAAGAATTACAACAGCATCTCAATATGGCTGTGCTGCTCATCACGCATGACCTTGGCGTTGTCGCCAATATGGCCGATGAGATTGTAGTGATTTATCATGGCGAGATCACCGAAAGCGGCAGTGCCGAACATATTTTCAACCAGCCCGGACACCCGTATTTGCAGGCCCTGCTAAAGGCGGTACCGCATTTTGACATGAAGCCCGGTGAGCGTCTGGTGTCATTGCGCGACATAGGCACAGATGAGGCTGCTGTTTGCGACACTGCAAACCCCGGCAAGGGGGTGATGTCATTGCAAAGCGATCAGCTTCAGGCCCGCATGCAGAGCAAGGGGGAAGTTCTATTGTCTGTGCGGGGGCTGAAAAAAGTTTTCACAACGTCCAAAGGCGGGTTTTTCGGCAATAAAAACAAGACCGAACTGGTGGCTATTGACAACGTCAGTTTTGATATCAGGCGCGGCGAATGCTTGGGGTTAGTAGGTGAAAGCGGGTGTGGAAAAACCACGGTGAGTAAAGTCATCATGCGCGCTGTCACGCCTGACGAAGGTGTCATAGAATTCAACAATGGCTCTGAGAAAACTGATATTCTCAACCTTGGTGAAGGTGCCTTGAAGAAGTTTCGCCCGCGCATTCAAATGATATTCCAGGACCCGTTTGGCTCATTAAGTCCGCGAATGACGGTTTCTGACATTTTGCGCGAGCCTCTGATTATTCATAATCGTGGCAAGCTTGCCGAGCAGATGGAGGCGATACAGGAACTCATGCGTGTGGTTGGTCTCGACCCGCGGTTTTTAAGTCGCTACCCGCACAGTTTTTCCGGCGGCCAGCGCCAGCGTATCGGCATTGCCCGTGCCCTTGCTCTTAACCCGGAACTGATCATCTGTGACGAGCCGGTTTCCGCTCTCGATGTCTCTGTTCAGGCGCAAATTCTCAATCTGCTGAAAGACCTGCAATCAGACATGGGTCTGACTTTTTTGTTTATTTCCCATAATCTGGCAGTGGTCGATTATGTTGCTGACCGCATTGCGGTTATGTGTTCAGGCCGCATTGTCGAAATTGCGCCGCGCCAGTCTCTGTTTCACAACCCC
>CAZVAZ010000211.1:2519-4641 GCA_964625235.1 uncultured Hyphomicrobiales bacterium | reverse complement strand
CCGGCCCGGTCCTATGTTGTTGCCAGGCACGCAATTCTTGCTGGCAGTGGTGGCGCCATTGCCGGGCAGGGGGAGCCGGCGATGGAAAGCATGCGCGAGGAATTTACCGGCGAGGCTTGCGATGGGGCGAGTACATTGATTGCATCGGGCAGGAGCGCCAGCCTTCATAATGCAGCACTTATCAATGGTACCGCAGCGCACGCGCTGGATTATGATGATGTTCACTTTCGCCTGCATGGCCATCCAACAACTTGTATTGCCCCGGCGACATTGGCTCTTGGCGAGTTTTTGGGCGCAAGCGGGCGCGATGTCCTCACCGCTTTTATCATTGGTACAGAGGTTGGGTGCGCTCTGGGTGAGATGTGTGATGACGGCCATTACGAGGCCGGGTTTCACGCAACCGGCACCATGGGGACATTCGGAGCAGCAGTGGCGTGTGCCCGTCTTATGGGGCTGGATAGTGCTGCAACCACTCATGCATTGAGCATAGCCGCCTCGCAGGCTTCCGGCCTCAAGGTAAATTTCGGCACCATGACCAAGCCTTACCACGCCGGAAAAGCTGCCATGAACGGGCTGATGGCCGCCAGGCTTGCCGCACGGGGGTTCACCGCGAGTGATCATTCAATTGAGGGGCCACAGGGTTTTGCCCAGGCTCAGGTGCCGGGTTTTAAGGCCGGACCCATTCGCCGCGATGATGCTTCAGCTTATGCGGTCGAAGAGATGCTCTATAAATACCACGCCGCGTGCTACCTCACCCATTCAACATTGAATGCGATACAGGCGTTGCGCAAGAAACATGAATTTTCATGGGATGACGTTGAGGTTGCAACGCTGAAGGTGCGCTCAACCCATTCTTCGGTTTGCTGTATTGCCCGGCCGACCAGCGGACTGGAGATTAAATTTTCTATTCAACATCTGGCCGCAATGGCGCTTGATGGCGTTGATACCGGCTCTCTTGGCACCTATTGTTCCGCAAATGCCAGCGATGAGCGCTACATCAAGGCCAGAGATCGCGTTGTTCTTGACCTGTGCGAAAACATGATCCGAACGGCTGCTATTGTTACCCTTAAGTTGACGGACGGGCGGGTTTTGAGTTTTGCAGATGATGTCGGCGTGCCTGAGCCGGATGCGGAAGTGCAATGGAAGCGGCTGACAGGTAAATTTGATGCGCTGGTCATACCTCTACTGGGGTCGCGCAAGACAGCAGAGTTGATTGCTTTGGTTGCAACACTGGATAATGTAAATGATATAGGGGCTTTGATGAAGGCGGCCGGTTGATGACTTGTTGCGCCTTAAAAAAAGCGTGGGAAAGAGCGGAGAAAAACTGATGACGAGGCATTTTGTAACAGCAAACATCAATGGTGACGATGTTGAATTTACATGCAGAACGGAGCAGACCGTGCTGGATGTTCTGCGCAGTGAGCTGCGCATGACCGGAACCAAAGATGGCTGCAGCACCGGGGATTGCGGTGCCTGTACCGTTGTTTTCAATGGTCGCGCTGTCAATGCCTGTCTGGTATTGGGCGTGGAAATGAATGGTGCGCGTATTGACACTATTGAAGGCATGGCAAAAGGTGAAAAACTGCACCCCCTGCAACAGAAATTTCTTGATCATGCCGCCCTGCAATGTGGCATCTGCACGCCGGGAATTCTCAATATGGCCAAGGTGTTGCTGGAAAAGAACCCGGACCCGACAGAGAGCGAAGTGCGCTTTGGTCTGGCCGGCAACCTGTGTCGCTGTACCGGCTATGATAAAATTGTGCGCGCTGTTTTGGATGCTGCCGCTGAAATGAGGGAAAACTGAGCATGGCTGACGACAGAAGCAAAACCAATTTCCGCTGGGTCGGCAAAAACACGCAGCGCCCGGATGGTGTCGATAAGGTTACCGGCCGGGCGCGCTACGGAGATGACCTGCTGATGGCAGGAATGCTTCATGCAGAGATCTTACGCAGCCCCCATGCCCATGCCAATATCCTTTCGATTGATGTCAGCAAAGCGGCAGCGCTCGCCGGTGTTAAAGCGGTCATAACCAGTGCGGATATTCCAGATCATCCTTTATCCAAGCCGCCTTATCCGCCTGTCATCAATGACTTTCATGATATATCGCGCAACGTTATGGCAC
>CAZVAZ010000211.1:0-2419 GCA_964625235.1 uncultured Hyphomicrobiales bacterium | reverse complement strand
CCTTATCCGCCTGTCATCAATGACTTTCATGATATATCGCGCAACGTTATGGCACGGGAAAAAGTTTTATATGACGGTCATGCAGTTGCAGCGGTTGCTGCCACCAGTGCCGAGATTGCCCGCCAGGCGGTGAGGTTGATTGCGGTTGAATATGAGGTGTTGCCCCATGTTCTTGATCCCCTTGAGGCCTGCGGGCCTGATGCCCCCTTGTTGCATAGTGATCAATACACAGCGGGCAGCAATCCCGAACATGACGCGCCATCCAACCTTGCACGGACCCATGCCGGGCAACGCGGTGATATTGAAAAAGGTTTTGAACAAGCCGATATTATTATCGAACGCGAGTTTTCCTCCCAACCGGTTCATCAGGGCTATATCGAGCCACTGGCCTGCATCGCCACAAGCTCGGAAGACGGCAATGTTGAGCTGTGGACATCAACACAGGGGCATTTTATCGCTCGCGGGCTGATTGCCGGTGTCTTGAAAATGGAGTTGTCAAAACTTCGGGTTACGGCTTCCGAAATCGGCGGCGGCTTTGGCGGAAAAACCACAATCTATGGTGAGCCGGTGGCAATCCGCCTGTCACAATTGACCGGGCGGCCGGTTCGTATGGTGATGACAAGATCGGAGGTTTTTCGCGCCTCGGGACCTGCATCGGGTACACGCACCCGAATTAAAATGGGGGTCAGGAAAGACGGTACAATTACCGCCGCACAAGCGCACTCGTGGATACAGGCCGGTGCCTTTAAGGGCGCACCGCTTGTCCGCGCCACGGATAGTTTCTTTTCGGCTTACACCATCGCCAATGTTGAGGTTACTACCTATGACGTGTGTGTAAACCGCCCCAAAGTTGCCGCCTACCGGGCACCGGGCGCACCGATGGCTGCCTTTTCTGTTGAAGGTGTGATCAACGAACTTGCCGCGCGTCTGGGCATGGATGGCGTTGATATTCGCCTGAAAAATGCGGTGAGCGAAGGCTGTGAAAGTCTGCTGGGCGTGAAATACAAAGGTCCTATCGGCCTGATCGAGGTTTTGCAGAAAGTAAAATCCCATGAACATTATTCGGCAGAGCTTAAACCCCATCAGGGTCGCGGTCTGGCGCTGGGCTACTGGATGCATGGCGGTGGTCTGAGCAGTGCCTCGGTCAGCGTTCTCGATGACGGAACAATTTCACTGGCCACCGGCAGCCCGGATATCGGCGGATCGCGCTCGTCAATGCGGGTGATGGCAGCCGAGGAACTGGGGATTGATATTAATCTCATCAATACGGTAATTGCAGATACGGCAAGCATCGCCTACAGCTATCAGACAGCTGGAAGCCGAACCACCTATGCAACCGGCATGGCGGTCATCAACGCCACCCGCATGGTGATTGATAAATTGCGCGCAGTGGCGGCCAAAAAATGGCAGGTGCCTGTTGATGAGGTAAGCTGGGAAGCCGGCTTGGCCCGGCCGGTGAAGTCCGCAGGTGATGACATCAAACCACTGAACCTGAAGGAGCTGGCGAAAATGGCTCCGGCGATGGTCGGTCCAATAGCCGGGCATTCGGAAATCAATGCAAGCGGTCAGGGCGCTGCTTTTTCTGCCCAGTTGGTTGATGTGGAAATTGATCCGCAAACGGGATTTGTTGCTCCCATTCGCTACACCGCTTTTCAGGATGTGGGCCGGGCTATTTCGCCTGATTATGTTGAAGGCCAAATGCAGGGTGCGGCTGTCCAGGGTATCGGCTGGGCGTTGAACGAAGAGTATATTTATAATGACAAAGGCCAGTTGCAAAATGCCGGTTTTCTTGATTACCGTATGCCGGTGGCCTCTGACGTTCCAATGATTGATACCGTGATGATTGAAGTTCCCAATCCCAATCATCCTTACGGGGTCAGAGGTGTTGGTGAGCCACCATTGATTTCAGCACCGGCTGCTGTTGCCAATGCGGTTGAAAATGCGATCGGAAAGACCATGAGCCATCTTCCGCTTACGCCGCCAAAAGTGTTAAAGGCGATAGAGCAGGTTTGATTTCCTCTGACGTCAAGATGTAACCGATACATTGGAAATTCCCCTCAGACCTCTGGCTGCGACGGGGTTCCCTCCATCGGGTCCAGGGTATTGTCACGTTGTTGAATTGCGGTCGAGCGAAGTTGAGTTGAAACTTAAATCATGCTGCTGCGGTTGCTGCTTTCCATACACTCATCGCTTCGCCACGAAATTTGTATAATGTCTTTCGGGAATTGAGATGACGTTGAACGTAAAAGGTATTGTAAATTGCGGAGTGGGCTGAGAAAAATCGTTGGGCTGATCCAGGTGATTTAAACCGTTGCATTCTTCGTTCACGTTGCCTGACTAGAACGGGTCATTGTTTGATTGATTGTAATGATTCGCAAATCAGATAAATTGTGATTCAAGCTACTTGCTGGATATGGAG
>CAZVAZ010000210.1:0-4645 GCA_964625235.1 uncultured Hyphomicrobiales bacterium | reverse complement strand
GGGACGAGCGCAGCGTTGGACTACGGCCCAACGGGCCCGCAGCCCCAGTGGCGCTTGAACGTTCTTAAAACATGCCGCTTGAGCGCCACCAAAAAGCATTCTTTATGCAGCATCAAACAAACTCAGCTGATTACTTTTTTCCTGCGGGCGTACAAACAGGTCCGAGCGTAACTTCAAACTGCTGTGGTTGAGTTCCAGTCGTTTTGCCGCCATTTCAAAGCGTCGGCCAATTGACCACGCGTAAGGACCGGTGCCGCGCATGCGCTTGCCCCAGGTTGAGTCATAATCTTTACCTTCGCGCGTGGATGCAACCAGCGACATCACTTTGGCGGCACGGTCAGGCACATGGGTTTCGAGCCAGTCCTTGAACAGATCGCGCACTTCAAGCGGCAGGCGCAACATTACATAACCGGCTTCCTGCGCCCCGGCATTGGCAGCAGCACCCAATAGTGTCTCAATTTCAGTGTCATTGAGCCCGGGGATAATGGGAGCGGTCATCACCACACAGGGGACACCTGCCTGATTTAACGTCTCCATCGCCTCAAGACGCTTGCCTGGTGTTGATGCCCGCGGTTCCATCGACCGGGCTAAGCCTTTATCCAAAGTGGTGATTGAAATGGCGCATTTCACCAGCCCCAGTTCGGCCAGAGGCTTGAGAATGTCAATATCGCGGGTAATGAGCGCTGATTTTGTCACGATGGCAACGGGGTGGCGATGTTTCAACATCACCTGCAATATCGCCCGTGTCAGCCGCCGCTCGCGCTCAATCGGCTGGTAGGGGTCAGTGTTGGTACCCATGGCAATGGTGCGCGGCCTGTATTGCCGTTGCGAAAACTCGGCCTCGAGCAATTCAGCTGCATTGATTTTGGCAAACAATCTGGTTTCGAAATCAAGCCCGGGCGAAAGCCCCATGTAGGCGTGAGTGGGTCGCGCATAACAATAACTGCAACCATGCTCACACCCGCGATAGGTATTAATCGAGCGATCGAATGAAATGTCGGGAGATTGATTGGTGGTGATAATCTTTTTGGCAATCTCTTCTGTAACCTCGGTTTTAAGTCTTTCGGCATTACCAAGACTTTCCCAGCCATCATCATACAAAATGCGCGAATGATGCTCATATCGCCCGGTCAGGTTGGATCGCGCGCCGCGACCGGCAGCGGCTTTGCTATGATGATAAACGCCATGTTCTGCCATGTTGGCAACAGAGGGTGTTACAATCGATTGGGTTTTGTTCATGATTTAACCTTCGCATTCTGAGCTGAATGTATAATATAAGACATCAAAGAACAAAACAAGAACAAATATCAATTACGATTAATAATAACTTAAAATAGCCAAACAGTCTGCCATTTCGATCTTGTTTCAGGAGAGGCATCATGAAAAATATACAAAATACCCGACAGAATATTGCAGACGGACGCATCACTCCGGTGGTAATAGTAGCGCGCCGCATGACCTGATAATTATCCAATCCAACGTTGGCCAACCATATGATCACCGTCGTCATTCCAACGCTTAATGCGGGCTTGAACCTTAACCCGGTATTTGCAGCCCTTGTAACGGCCAGCGTTGAGGGGCTTGTTTCGGCTGTGATTGTGGTTGACGGCGGTTCACACGACCACACAATTCAAATTGCCGACGCCGCCGGTGCCAGAATTATCAACACTGAGAAGGGGAGGGGAGTGCAGCTTGCTGCCGGTGGTCGTGAAGTTAAGACAAAATGGATATTGTTTCTTCATGCCGACACAATTTTAACACCGGGATGGCAGGCAGAAGTCAGGGCGTTTATAGCTGCGGCAAACCAGCCGGGGGCGAAGAAACAGGCCGCAGCGTTCAGGTTTTCAGTTGATGAACCGGGAATAGTCCCGCGACTTATGGAAAAGATTGTGGCACTGAGGTGTCTGGTTTTTGCCTTGCCGTATGGCGATCAGTGCTTGTTGATTTCCGGAGATTTTTATCGCCAAATCGGTGGATTTAATCCAATGCCACTGATGGAAGACGTTGACATCATCCGCCGCATTGGCCGCAAACATTTGGCACTATTGCAAACGCCGGTGCTGACCAGTTTTGCGCGCTATCGAAAAGACGGGTTTTTCCACCGTATTTTTCGCAATCTTAGCTGCCTGGCGCTTTATTTTATCGGTGTTGCCCCGGCCAGAATACTCCAGCGCTATGAACAATAATTTCGTTGTCATGATGGTCAAGCGTCCGGTCTGCGGTGCGGTTAAATCCCGGCTTGCAGCAGGCATCGGTGCGGTTGCGGCAACGTCTGCCTATCGCACTATGATGTATAATTCCATCCACCGGCTTGGTGCCGACCCGCGCTGGCGTTTCGTTCTGGCCGTTGCTCCAGATGCGGCAGTCTTCGAACCTTTCTGGCCGCTGAATACTCGCCGTGTTGCCCAGGGAAACGGCAATCTCGGTGACAGAATGCAGCGCATTATGGCCGGAATGCCACCTGGGAAAACTATCATCATCGGCAGTGATATTGCCGGCATGAGGCCTGTTCACATCGCCCGGGCGTTCAAAAAATTAGGCGATGTTGATGCGGTATTTTCACTCGCCGATGATGGCGGCTATTCATTAGTCGGCCTGAGGCGCAGTTTGCGCACTCCCGCCATCTTCAACAACGTGCGCTGGTCAAGCCCGCATACGCTTGGCGATACCTTGCGTAATCTCAAAGGCCTTAAAACCGGCTACATAGAAGCTCTGCACGATATTGACACCGAGGCCGACTGGAATGACTGGAAAAGCCGTGGTGGTGCCGGACGCCTATGTCTTTGAGCGTTTGAGGTGCTCATCCAGACGTGGCATGATTTCAACAAAATTACACGGGCCTGCACGGTAATCGAGTTGATGCATCAATATGCCGTCCCAGCCGTCTTTACATGCACCGGGTGAGCCCGGCAGGGCAAACAGGTAGGTGCCACCGGCAACCCCGGCTGTTGTTCGCGATTGAATGGTGGAAACACCAATTTTCTCATAAGACATTTGATGAAAAATCGTCGACCAGCCGTCGATTTCCTTGTCATACAAAGGCTTGAAGGCTTCGGGCGTTATATCGCGTCCGGTGAGGCCGGTGCCGCCGGTGGAAATAACCACGTCCACACCCTCATCCTCAATCCACTGTTTCACCACCGCCTGAATTTTGGGAATATCGTCAGTGACGATGGCCCGGTCGGCGAGAATATGGCCAGCAGCGGTTAAGCGCTCCACCAGTATGTTGCCGGATTTGTCATCGTCGAGTGCGCGCGTATCAGAAACCGTTAAAACGGCTATGTTAACCGGTTGAAATTCACGCTTGTTGGCTGCGTTGGGCATTTATTTTTTCTCCTCAATCCTTATTTTTTGTCATCAAGAAATTGTCTGATCATCATAAAATCACTCCAGGCCAGTCGTTTTTGCGCAGGTTGGCGCAATAAATAGGCCGGGTGTAGTGTCGGCAGGGCCGGGTATTGCGTATCTTTGCCTTTGAAATTCGCCCATTTCCCCCGCAGGCGCAATATACCGGTGGCGGTGTCGAGCATTTCCTTGGCCGCCACTCCGCCCAGAAAGACGATAACTTCAGGTGCAACCAGCTCAATCTGACGGTTAATAAAAGGCCGGCATACAGCAGTTTCATGCGCGGTTGGAGTGCGGTTTCCCGGCGGGCGCCAGGGGATCACATTGGCAATATAGGCATTTTGACGGTTCAGTCCGATTGCCGCCAGCATCCTGTCGAGCAACTGCCCGCTGCGACCGACAAAAGGCACGCCCTGAATGTCCTCATCACTGCCCGGCGCTTCACCAATGAACATAATACGCGCGTCCACTGCACCATCGCCAAAAACCAGATTGGTCGCCGTTGCCTTGAGGCCGCAGCCGTCAAACTGCTCAAGTGCCGCTTTCAAATCATCCAGTGTGGAGGCTGATTGTGCCAGTGATCGGGCATCATTTGCTGTTTCACCGGCCTCAAGCACACTTGATGCCTGAGGTGCGCGTGCAGGGGGGCTGGGTTTGCGGCCAGGCGGGGCTTTGGCTGGCGGTGTCGCTTTCACTGCCTTGGCGGTCGCTGCGCTGGCTTCATTTTTTGCAAAGAAATCGCTAGAATAATCGCTGACAGCCTCATCCACGCCGGCTTCACGATACCAGGTCAGGATTTCAAGTGCTTGACGATTGTTTAGTATCATGGCCTAACCTGCATGCTGGTTCTATACCTTAAGGTCCAATGAGTATCACAAACAGGAGATTGCTGTGAACGGTAATAATGACGCACTTGCCGAGCGCGAATCGATGGAATTCGATGTGGTTATTGTCGGTGCCGGTCCGGCTGGCCTGTCAGCCGCCATTCGCCTCAAGCAACTGGCACAGGAAGCACAAATCGAAGTGTCGGTTGTGGTGCTGGAAAAAGGCTCGGAAGTGGGTGCGCATATTCTTTCCGGTGCCGTCATTGATCCCGTCGCACTGAACCGGCTTATCCCCGACTGGAAGGAAAAAGGTGCACCGCTCAACACCCCGGTTACCAAAGATGTTTTCCTCATACTGGGTCCGGGTGGTGCGTTGCGCCTGCCCAATTTTCTCATGCCGCCGCTCATGAGCAACCATGGCAATTATATCGTCTCGCTGGGCAATCTGTGCCGCTGGCTGGCGGAACAGGCGGAAG
>CAZVAZ010000209.1:0-4645 GCA_964625235.1 uncultured Hyphomicrobiales bacterium | reverse complement strand
GTCGAAGATGACACTACCGCTGGAACAGGCGTTTCTCCGGAACATTTGCGCCACGCCTTACTGGGCATGCAACGCAGTATTGAACATCTGAACACTCATCAGGCGCGTAACCGCGGCGACGAGAGCACCATGGAAGCCCTCGCACTTGGCATCAATGATCTTGTTAATCAGATGCGCACCGAACAACAGACCATCAGAGACTGGGTTGAGGCCCAGGCGGAAAAGCAGGCCGAAATTAAAGATGTTCTGGAGCGGATAGCCAATGACACCCCGCGGCAGACCAGCCGCAATAAGGATTAATCCTCATGCCCCTGGCGGCAAGGCGAAGACATAGACAAAACTCTGCCGATTACTGGCCCGGTTTTGTCGATGCCATGGCGACGTTGCTGCTTGTGATTATTTTTCTTCTGTCAATTTTCATGCTAGCGCAATTTCTTCTGGCACGCGAGATAACCGGCCGCGACACTGCCTTGTCGCGGCTTCAGGCCGAAATATCTGAACTCACCGATATTCTCTCCCTTGAACGCAGCTCCAAAAGCTCGCTGGAAAATGATCTTTCGACTCTAAAAGCTGTTCTGGCTGCCACTGAAATTGAACAGGACAGGCTTCAGCAGGTAATTATTCAAGGGCGGGTAGACAGTAAGAATAATGCTGGAAATATTACCGGCATCACAAATGCCTTGAGCGATGAGCGCAGAATTAAAGCACAGGCCTTGAGCCAGATTGAAATTCTAAATCAGCAGATTACAGCTCTTCGCCGACAGTTGGCCTCTATCAGTGCAGCGCTTGGAAATTCTGAAAAATCCCGGGACCTGGCAAAACAGAGAATAGAAAACCTTGGCAAGCGCCTTAACATTGCCCTTGCCAAACGGGTGAGACAACTGGAGCGTTACAGATCGGATTTTTTCGAAAACCTGAGCAAAATTCTAAAACAACGCTCTGATATTCGCGTTGTTGGTGACCGCTTCGTGCTTCAATCCGAAGTCCTGTTCGCCAAAGGCGAAGCCACCATTAATCCTGATGGCAAGGAAGATATTAAAAAACTCGGGGAAGCCCTGTTGGAATTGCAGGACCAGATACCCGGCGAAGTCAACTGGGTCTTGCGCGTTGACGGCCACACCGATGCTGATCCCATAAGCACAGAACAATTCCCTTCCAACTGGGAACTCTCTGCTGCCCGCGCTATTGCCGTGGTGCGTCATCTGGTCGCCGAAGGGGTTCCGGCAAATCGGCTGGTAGCCGCAGGTTTTGGTGAATTTCAGCCGCTCGATACCGGTAATAATGTAGAAGCCTACCGGCGCAATCGACGCATTGAACTAAAACTCACTGAAAAATAAAATAAATTTATTCTGTTGTTATTTACGCGTGCAAATCGCCAGCTTGTTGTCCATGGCCGAACCAATGATAAAAGTGTTGTCAAAGGCTACAGCGGCGCTCGAGCCGGAAATATTCTCCCCCAGATCGAGATAGATCGTACGTACCTCTCCCCCGCCTGCATTGTCTTTTTCAGCGCGGATCACCTGGCTCGAAGATGTGGACTTCAACCCGGCGCTATACATGGCAAAATCCATCAACCTCGGGTGAGCGGCCATCCACAAAGCCCCATCCTCAGCCACATCTATATTGTCCACCCCGGTGCCAATGAACAAAACGCCACTGTCGACAAGAGCACCATCGGTGATATTGCGCTTAAAAAACCGCAATTCGCGTGCCGAAGTATCAAGGACGTATAGCTCCTCACCATTTTTCGACATGGCAATCCCATTGGCCATGACGAAATCAGTTGCCACCGGGTCAAGCTTTTCACCATTGAAGTAAAACACCTTTGATGATTTGCGTTGGAAGGCAAAATTTAAAGTCCAGGAAACCAGGCCGGAAGCAGCACTGTCTGTCACATAAAACTGATCCGGCCCCACTGCCAGCACGTCATTGGCAAATGCAACATCTGCGCCCAAATCAACAGATTTTTCATGAGCCAGGCCGTTAGAAGTAACGCGGAAAATCTCTACACTCTGGGAGTCTGCATCCGCCTGATTGACCACAAACAGCCGCCTGGTTCCATCCCTGGCGCTAAAAAGACTAAGCCCGAGAGGGTGAAAACGCTTGGGCATTTCCGGGGTGATATCTTTGTAGTTGATTTCTGCACCAGGCGTATATGTCGACAGATCAAGCATGCGGATTGAACCGCGCAGGGTGGATGCGTTCGAATTTTGAGAACTTACCAGCCTGCGATCAAGACTTGAGATGTAGGCAATCCGGGCATCACGGTCGATTGCAATGTCTTCCGGTGCCAGAATGCCGCCATAAATCTGACATGCGTTGCTGTTCACATTCTTAACCGTGGTAAATTGCCCCGCTTGCGACCAGACACGAACACCAAAGGCACTTAAGCCCAGGAAAAAAAACACCAGAACCCACGTAATGATGGTATTTCGACGTGACATTAACATTCCTTTTCATTGAAAAACCGGCGCAATTACTGCGCCGCTATTGTGTTGGCGTTAAGACCGGCGGAAAATTGCAGATCGGCAAGCTTGCGGTACAGCCCGCCCTGTTCAATAAGTTGGTCATGGCTGCCTTCCGCCACAATGCGGCCGTTCTCCATGACAAAAATACGATCAGCATTTTTAACGGTTGCCAGACGATGGGCGATAATGAGGGTGGTGCGGCCCTGCATCAACCCGTCCAGAGCTTGTTGAACACCCAGTTCACTTTGCGCATCCAACGCACTTGTCGCCTCATCCAGCAGCAAAATCGGTGCATTTTTCAACATCGCCCGGGCAATCGCTATACGTTGGCGCTGCCCGCCTGACAGTGTCATACCTCTTTCGCCAAACGATGTATCATATCCCTTCGGGCAGTCTTCAATAAAACCGTGCGCCAACGCCGATTTGGCAGCCTCTACAACCTCTTCATCGCTTGCATCAGGCTTGCCATAGCGAATATTTTCCCTGGCGCTGGTCGAGAAGATAACCGGCAATTGCGGTACAATCGCCGAAAGTGCACGAAGATGTGACGGATCGACCTCATCAACGCCAATGCCATCAATTTTTATGGCTCCCGACTGAATATCATAGAACCGCAGCAACAGTTGAAACAGCGTGCTTTTACCTGCCCCGGAAGGACCGACAATAGCGATTTTTTCTCCCGGCCGGATGACAAATGAAACATCATCCAAAGAAGGTTGCTCCGGTCTCGCCGGGTAGTGAAAAGTGACATGATCAAATTCAATTTCACCGCGCAGTGGATCAGGGAAAGTTTTCGGGTTCACCGGGGCCTGCACTTCGGGAACCTCATTGAGCAGTTCCGCCAGTCGCTCGCCCGCCCCCGCCGCCAGTTGAATTTCCCCCCACACCTGGCTCAATTGGCTCATGGCACCGGCTGCAAACACTGTATAGAGCACAAACTGGCTCAAAGTACCGCCGGAAAGCTCCCCGATGAGAACTTCCTGCGAACCCATCCACAAGATGACAACAATACTTACCGAGGTTAGAAAAATCACACATGCCGTCAAAATCGCCCGCGATTTCATCCGCAACCGGGAAGCTTCAAAGGCGTTTTCTACAGAGGTTTTAAAATATTTCCGGTCTTTTTCTTCATGATTGAAGGCCTGGACTGTCTGCATCGATGTCAGGCTCTGGTTGGCAAAGGCGGTTGTATCGGCCAGCGAATCCTGAGCATCGCGTGACAATCGCCGCACTTTTTTACCAAATAACACCAGCGGCATAACAATAACCGGCAAAGCCAGCAGCACCAGGCCGCTCAGGCGCGAACTGGTATAAACCATCATCGCAGCCGCCCCGAAAAACAGAAAAATATTGCGCAAGGCTAGCGATGCACTGACCCCAAAGGCTGATTTTATCAACGTCGCATCGGCAGTCAGGCGCGACAGCACCTCACCGGTTTCAGTACGTTCATAGAAACTCATGCTCAAAGCTGTGAGACGGGCAAAGACTGCATCGCGCAAATCCGCCACCACGCGCTCACCAATCCAGGTGACAAAATAGAACCGTGCCGAGCTTGCCAGCGCCAGAACCGCAGCGATGACAATCATCATGGCGAAATAATTGTCAATAAACTCAACATTTTCAGCGGAAAATCCCAGGTCAACAATCCGGCGCAAGGCCAGCGGCACAGCAAGTGTGGCAACCGACGCTGTAAACAGCGCCACAAACGCACACAAAACACTGCCCTTATAGCGCGTTACGTAGGGGACAAGCTGTAGCAGCGGGCGCAAATTACGGCTTTTACGCCGCCGTTTGGCCACATCTTCCAGTGATTCTGCACCTGTCTCGCCAGCACTGCGCGGCGCATCTTGGGCTTGTTTGGACTGCACGCTTTTTTCTACTCCCTAACGCTACTGTGGTTACACGATTATACCAATCCAGACCAACAAAATTTGAGATATATTATTCAAGATAGCCTAAGCCACTTGTGTCCGTTGCAATGATAGGGTATATCAGCGCAAAATTTATCAGGCGACTGCGGTCGACAATTTCAGGTTTAAACAGATGAAGAGCGATATCCACCCCGATTATCATACCATTACGGTCGCCTTGACCGATGGTACGACTTATGACACCAGATCCACATACGGTTCTGAAGGTGACACTTTGACGCTGGATGTTGATCCATCCTCGCATCC
>CAZVAZ010000208.1:0-4652 GCA_964625235.1 uncultured Hyphomicrobiales bacterium | reverse complement strand
CGCGGCTCATCCGCCCCTTCCTTGATGTGCTGCATCACTTCTGTACGTACACGCTGAAAGAAAGCAAAATCGTGAGGTTCAACGCTATCATATTGAGCGGTTATGGCTTCCAGGGTAGCGGCAATATCGCCGACAAGTTCAAGTTGCGGGAAATACACATCATCAACTTCCGCCGGTGAAAAGTTGATGTGAATGACCTTGAGGCCACCGTGTTCCATGAAAAATGGAGGTTTTTCAATAACATCATGGCCAACGTTGATGACCAGATCGGCCCGGTCAATAGCACAATGGAGATAATCACCGTCCGATAAGGCCGCAGTGCCGAGGTAATGTTCATGAAAACCGGCAATCACGCCTTTGCCCATCTGGGTGTTGAAAAACAGAATTTTGCTGGCACCTATAAAGGCTTCCAGAGCGGCTTTAATGCGTTTGCGATTGGCTCCGGCACCGACCAGCAGCAGCGGGCTTTTGGCGGCTTTAATCATCGCCATGGCGTCATCAATGGATTTGTCGCTGCAGCCGGGACGGCGCGGCGCATTGACTTCAAACAGGCTGGCTTCTTCAACATTTTCAGCGGCAATATCTTCAGGCAGTTCAATGTGCACGGCACCGGGGCGTTCCTGTTCGGCCAGCCGTATGGCTTCGCGCACAATGCTGGGTATGGTCTGGCCGTTAACGACTTGTTTGGCAAATTTCGTGATCGGCTGCATCATCGCCACAATGTCAACAATCTGAAAGCGGCCCTGTTTAGAGGCTTTGATCGGCTTTTGACCGGTGAGCATCAACATCGGCATCGCACCAAGCTGGGCGTAAGCTGCGGGCGTTACAAAGTTGGTGGCACCGGGGCCTAATGTAGCCAGACAGACACCGACCTTGCCGGTAAGACGTCCGTAGGTTGCCGCCATGAAGCCTGCGCCTTGTTCATGGCGGGTCAGGATCAGCTTGATGGAACTTTCACGCAAGGATTCCAGAAAATCCAGGTTCTCTTCACCGGGAACCCCAAAAATGTACTCCACACCTTCGTTTTCCAACGCCCTGACCATAAGGTCCGAGGCCTTGATATTTGTGTATTTTGCCAACATTTAACATTTCCTCCGGAATCAAAGCTGTAGCTGTTTCGATAGTTTTTCCAGCCTCCCTTTAAGAAATCCGGAACGCGGAAAACCTGGCCATCCAAGGGAAAAGCGCTAATTCTTGCATAGAAAATTGTCAAACGCCCCGATTGCCCCGCACAAGACCGTAAAGCGATGTTAGTGTGATAACCGGAAAACCCAAAGACTTTTTTGCTGTGCTCTATTATGCTGCATGAAAAATGTGAATAATTGACCGAAATCAAGCCATATAATTGCCGGTACAGTTACAGGTGAAACACCAGCTATTCCGGTGGTGGCAAATGAGGATTACGATATGTTGAAACGGGGCTTCAAAACAATGCTTGCAGAGGCAAATTCTGTAATCGAAACCATCTCTATTCAGGATTTACCTTACCATCTTGAAGATAATCAGGCGCTTTTGATAGATGTTCGCGAAACCGTTGAACGCGAACGCGACGGCGCTATTCCCGGCTCCATACATATATCGCGAGGATTGCTGGAATTTCAGGCCGATCCCGAAAGCCCGGTCTACTGTAAAGACCTGACCACAGACCAGCCTATCATTATGTATTGCGGCACAGGCGGTCGATCAGCGCTCGCAGCCAAAACCTTGATGGAGATGGGCTATCCCGATGTTGCCTCTCTCGCCGGTGGTTATGCTGCATGGAAACTGGCTGAAGAAACTTAAGGGTCACGATCCATGTGTCGAAAACTATTTCGATAGCAACTCGCCAACCCTGTCGACGGCTTTGCGAATGTTTTCGATGGAATTGGCATAGGAAAACCGCAAAAACCCTTCGCCCAGAATTCCAAAGGCAGTACCGGCAACAGTTGCAACGCCAGCTTCTTCAAGCATTTTATTCTGCAATTCCTTTGCACTCATGCCAGTGCCCTCGATATTGGGAAAGGCATAAAACGCTCCCCCGGGCATAACGCACCTGAACCCGGGCAGTTGATTGAGCCACGGAATAATGGCTTTGCGGCGCTCATCAAAGGCTGCAACCATGGCCTCAACTTCATCCGTGGGCCCTTCAAGGGCTGCAATTCCGGCAAACTGTGCCGGTGCATTGACGCAGGAGTGGCAGTTGATGGCCAGGCGGTTGACCTTTTCAATCAGACTGTCAGGCCAGATCGAAAAGCCCAGACGCCAGCCGGTCATGGCATAGGTCTTTGACCAGCCATCAAGTACAATCAGCTGATCGCGGATTTCAGGAAAACTCAACAGGCTCACATGTTTGCGGCCGTCATAAAGCATCTGGCTGTAAATTTCATCCGACATCAGCGCCACATCGGGGTGTTTGGCAAGGCCTTTCACCAGAATTTTGATTTCCTCTTCTGGCACCGCCCCGCCGGTGGGATTGCCGGGTGTATTGATAATAATCAACCGGGTCCGTTCAGTGATTTGCGCCAGCACTTCTTCAGCGCTGAACGAAAATTCGTTTTCCTCGCGCAGGGAAATAGGCACGGGTTTGGCACCGCTGTATTCAATCATTGAGCGATAGATCGGAAATCCGGGATCGGGATACATGATTTCAGTGCCCGGTTCGCCAAACATCAGGATGGCAAAGAACATGGTAGGCTTGCCGCCGGGCATGATCATCACATTACCGGGATTAACGTCGACACCGTGGCGCTTGTGCAAATCCGCACACACAGCTTCGCGCAAGGGCAGTATACCCTGAGAAGGCGTATAGCCATGGTGACCGTCATGAAGCGCCTTGACGGCGGCTTCAACAATATGTTGCGGGGTTTTGAAATCCGGCTGGCCAATACCAAGATTAATAATGTCGCGCCCCTGACGCTCCAGCTCACCGGCACGCGCCAGAATATCAAATGCGGTTTCGGTCCCCAGCGCACCCATGGCCTTGGTAACTTGCAACATATTATAATCCCCCGTTAAGTGTTATCTATCAGAGTTTTAGTTATTTTTTGAAATCGACGAATTATAAATCCCGACTGATCAACGCGCTAAAACGGCAATTTCTATCTGAAACGGGTGTAATCTATCCCGGTACAGATGGCGAAAACAACTGAATAATGATCGAGAAGTGCTCGAGCGCAGAAGTAATCGGCTATGCCCAGTGTGCGACATGCTTTGCTCAGGTCATCCTGACAACTTTTGGGACGGATCGTTGACGGTGTCAATGCTGGTGCGTGTTTTTGCTGCCTCGGCGTCGAGATAGGTATATTCGATCTTCCTGAAGTCGCCGTACATCAGTTGCAAATATTTTTCGGGCTGGTTGGGGCAGGAAAATTCTCTGTCGACAAACGCGATTGTCGATGTTGGCAATATCACCTCCTGCGGCACACCATAACAACCGCTTTCGGTGACTGGCAGCGTACCCTTGTGGGTCCGCCGTTCGAGCACTTCTTTACCGTAACTGATCGCTTTGCGGTAAATCGCTATGTCGGCGCGGATTTCTCCACGCAAGCGGTTACGCTCCCACCGCAAGGGCCATGGTTTTGGCATATCAAACGAGATTGAAATGAAATCTTTATTTTTGAAAACGTCGACATAAAAACCTTCCCGGGCGCCATGTTCGACCAACCCTGCCGACAGCCGGTCCCAGGTCATTTTATCGTCAAGCAGAACCGAAATATCCACATCGTCTTCCCAGTCAAGCAGGGCTCCGTTCTCCCGCACAGCTCCCAGCAGGCTACCGCCTTCCAGCCAGTAAACAGCGCCAAGTTTTTCCAGGCCAGCGGCAATATGGTGGCTAAGCTGCTTCATGTGTTCCCGGCAACAAGGTGCCGTGTTAAGGCCGAGACGATTGACGTAAAAATTGAAGGGACAAGGGGCCGTCTTTTTGCCGCAACCTTTCCAACTGGCAGGCTCCTCCGATAGAATAAGTTCGGACATGCCATGGTGCCGTTGGAAGGCCTCAAGATCATCCTTTGCCTGAGTTTTCAGAACCGAGACGTCAGTATCGTTGAGGACATATAACTGGCGTTTGCGATCAGCCCAACGCAGGCGAAGGAACCACGATAATTCGATTGCAAAAGCCATCGCCAGAACCGCATGGAGCTTGGAATTTGGTATGGTCAGACCCGCGAGGAGAGCAGGCCCGGATAGTAACAATCCTGAGTAATCACCATGTTTTGCCATAAATTCCACCAGCCGTGAGGCTGGTCTAAAAGCAATAGCCGGAGCTGCCATAAGGTAAAACAGAACAATTAAAAAACCAGCTGAGATAATCAGGGCGGGAAGATCAACGCCCTCTGGTGCCAGTGATACCAGTGATACTGTGAGGAACGCCAGAGCTCCCGTCACCAAAGATGCGGACATGCCGGGCGGGCACCAGTTGCGTGGATATTTCAACAGGTGGACGAAAGACAGATAAGTTGCCACATAAAGGGCCGAGGCAGCCAAAGCGGCAATTACCTGATTGACCGGTGTAGCTTCGATGCCGATCATAGACTGACTGTCTCACCGTGCTCCATTTTTCGATTGATCGTTAGTGCAGCTTTTCGATTGTCCCTCGCCGTAATAATGCGTGGCAGGATTTCGGTATTGGCGCGTTTGACGTCTGCGGGGAAATCAATCTCGGTCCAGGCCAT
>CAZVAZ010000207.1:2406-4663 GCA_964625235.1 uncultured Hyphomicrobiales bacterium | reverse complement strand
CCGCCAAAACAAGCGCCAATATCAATGAATAATAGCCAACTTCAGCTGCCATCGATCTAATCCCTCTTTAATTCCACTACCCAATGCCGGTTAATCAGGTTTCTTCTTCCGGCTTCCACTTGCCTTGTTTTCTAAGCGCGTCGGCCACCTCAGTCGGCATATAGTTTTCGTCATGTTTGGCCAAAACTGAATCTGCTACAAACACCCCCTGCTGATTTAGCCTGCCCTCAGTTACAACACCTTGTCCCTCGCGAAAAAGGTCCGGTAATATTCCGACGAAAATGACGGGCATGGAGGTATTTAAATCTGTTACCGAAAATTTGATGGTCTTGCTTTCCCCGCGCTTGACACTGCCTTCTTCAACCAGACCACCAAGGCGAAAACGGACACCGGGAGAGATTTTTTTCTCAACCACCTCTGTTGGACCATAGAAGAAGACAATGGTATCTTCAAGCGCGAATGCAATAAGAGCCACGGCTGATGCCAAAAGCACAAATCCAACGCCAATAATGCTCACACGCCGCTGTTTACGTGTCATATCCCTAATTCCTCGTTACTCAGAAACCTAACCATCATGGCTCGATACCTAATTGTGTACGTGCATTTTTCAGTTGTTCCAGGCTTTCAGGCTTGTCAGCATAGGCAACTTCAGCCGAGGCCAGCGTTGCTTTGGCCTCGTCATTGTTACCCATTACCGTATAAGCCCGGGCCAATCTAACCCATTCACCAACGGAACCTCCATCCTGCGCCAATCGATCTGACAGGCCTTTGACCATACTGGCAATCATGGCCTGGCGAGAATTTGCATCCACGGCACCGGCGGCATTCATCTGTTCCTGACTTAAAGCAGGAGGACGACTGCTTTCGGGCAGGGCCGGGGCAGTGATTGCAGGTGGAGACGCAGCGACAGTTCTCCCAGGAATACTCGCCATGCGCTCAAAACCCAGCTGTGCCCGCGCATTTTTAAGCTGTGCGAGGGCCTGAGGCTGGCCGGCATAGGCGGTTTCGGCTGTGACCAATGCGGCTTTGGCCGCATCGTTTTCACCGAGCACCTGCCGGGTTCGGGCCAGTTTTATCCAGTCTTCTACCGGACCGCCGTTTTCTGCCAATCGGTCAGACAGGCGTTTGACCATACCGGCGATCATTTGCTGGCGTGCGCCCGCATTCATTGAATTGCCGACCCTCATCTGCTCATCGTTAAGCGCTGGAAGCTGGCCGCCTTGTGGTGGGTTCATCTGCGCGCTCATTGCCGGTGAGGCAGAGGAAGCAACAGCTTTTGGCGGGGGGCTGCCACTTTCCGTTTCAGCTTTCGCCGCCAGACGTTCTATATCGGCACGCCAGGGCGCATCCTGAGGATTTGCGGCCAACAGGGACCGCCATTTTTCGGCAGCAAGCTTAAGACGGCCAGCCTGAGCGTCGGCAAGCGCGATATAATGCAGCGGCCGGGGCATATTCGGGTTGGTTTTGAGCAGGTTGCGGAAAACCGTTATAGCCTGAGGAGTAACATCACCGCGATTGCCGATGATGAGTGATTCCCCATAATCAGCTGTCGCCTTCGGGGCGCGGCCACTCAGTTCCATAACCCTTTTGAGAGCGAAGGTAGCATCACCAAAACGCCTCAGCCGTGTATAAATCGGTGCCAGAATTTCCCAACCGCGAATATCATCGGGATTTTGGGCCAAATGAGCTTCAGCACGGTCGATCAACTGTTGTGTTGCATCCGTCTCAGCAACTGTCGTTGATGATTGGACCGGTGCACGCTCGGCATACGGCTGGCCCGGCAGATCGGGAGAGCCGGTGAGCAGATAGTATCCCATACTGAGGCCGGGAATAAAGACAATGGCAATAACAGTGGTAAATTTTCTGATCAACCCGACCTTACTTGCCTCTAAAGATGCCTCGGCACCACTGTCTTCAGCAGCTTTCAGCAAACGGCGGGCTATTTCCGCGCGCGCTGCGTCCGCTTCAGATTCAGGCAGTAACCCGCGGTCAAAATCGCTTTTTATCTCATCGAGCTGATCTTTATAAACCGCGACATCGGAAGCTTCCGCCCCTTCAACATCCTTGCCCTGACGCATGAGCGGGACAAGCACTACCAGCACGGCGACGGCAGTCATAACTGCCAGAATAATCCATAAAATCATTGATGGTTCAATTTCTATGTTTCATACATAAATTACTTAAAACTACCCATAAAATGTTTTTATGGCATTTGTTCGACCAATAAAAACCTGATAAGTGATCCTGGTCAAGTCAG
>CAZVAZ010000207.1:0-2306 GCA_964625235.1 uncultured Hyphomicrobiales bacterium | reverse complement strand
GCCTATTATCTCGCCAAAAGGCACAATCTCACCAATGTTGCCGTGGTCGAAAAAGGCTGGCTGGGCGGCGGCAATACCGGGCGCAACACCACGATTATCCGCTCCAATTACCTGCAGGATGAAAGTGCGGCAATCTATGAGTTGTCACGCAGTCTTTATGAAGGTTTGAGCCAGGAGTTGAATTACAATGTGATGTTTTCACCGCGCGGGCTTTTCATGTTGTGTATGACCGAACATGAATTGCGCGGGCTCAAGCGCCACGCCCATGCCAACCGGCTCAGCGGGATTGAAAGCCGCATGGTTTCAGCCGAAGAAGTCAAACGTAAAATTCCGATTATGAATGTGTCGCCCAATGCGCGCTATCCGCTGCTGGGCGCGCTTTACCAGCCGCGTGGCGGTACTGCGCGCCATGATGCAGTCGCCTGGGGCTATGCTCGCGGTGCTGATAATCTGGGTGTGGATATTCTGCAGAATTGCGCGGTAACAGGGATTACGCGTAAAAGCGGTAAAGTTACCGGTGTTGATACTGTCAAGGGACATATCAAGGCTAAAAAAGTAGCCATTGTTACCGCCGGTTCGACAACTCTGCTGGGAGATATGGCAGGATTACAGCTGCCAATCGAAAGTGTTTCGCTTCAGGCCTGCGTCTCGGAGCCTGTTAAACCTGTTCTTGATGTGGTGATTATGGCGGGCACCGTTCATGGCTACATGAGCCAGAGTGACAAGGGTGAGCTGGTGATTGGCGGCGGGGCGGATGAATACAACAATTATTCACAACGCGGCAGCTTTCCCGCGATAGAGCATACTATCACCTCATTAGCCGAGCTGTTTCCGATTATCCGGCGTTTGAAAATGCTGCGTCAGTGGGCGGGGATTGTCGATATGACCGGCGATCGCAGCCCGATTATAGGTAAAACCGATATTGACGGGCTTTATCTCAACTGCGGCTGGGGTACTGGCGGTTTCAAATCCATACCCGGCTCAGGGCTGGTGTTTGCCGATACGATTGCCAATGACAGACCACATCCGATTGCCGAACCTTTTGGATTGAACCGGTTTGTTGAAGGTCGATTGATTGACGAAAGCATTGCCGCTGGCGTTGCTCATTAAAGGATAAGCGCACCCATGCTTTTGATTAAATGCCCCGTATGTGACTGTGAAGGTGACGAGACTGATTTCCACTATGGTGGTGAAGGTCATATTCTACGCCCGGCTTCAACCAACCCCGACAAGGTGGGCGATGAGGCCCAGCGCGATTATCTCTACATGCGTAAAAATCCGCGCGGGAGCCACAGCGAACGCTGGTTGTGTGAACGCGGCTGCGGCAAGTGGTTTCATGCCGTGCGCGACACCGCAACCATGGTCATTTCCAAAACATATCTGATAACTGACAAACCACCGGCAAGGCCCAAAAAAGCAGGCAAAAAATGAGCGGTAAACCTTACAGAATTCCTGCTTCCCAAGCTAAAGGCGCATTTGGTCGCCTGATTGATCGCGATGTTGCTCTGTCGTTCAAGTTCGACGACAAAAGCTATACGGGCTTCAAGGGAGATACGCTTGCTTCTGCCCTGCTTGCCAATGGGGTGAGGTTGTTTGGCCGCAGTTTTAAATATCACCGCCCGCGCGGTGTCATTGCTGCAGGACCGGAAGAGCCCAATGCACTGGTCAGTGTTGGCAACGGCTCAACCCATGAACCCAACAACCGCATAACCGACGTTGAACTCTACGAAGGTCTGGTGGCACACAGTCAGAACCGCTGGCCCAGTCTGGCTTTTGATGTGAGTGCCATCAATAATACTTTCAGCCGCCTGATCCCATCGGGGTTTTATTATAAAACCTTCATGTGGCCAGCAAAGCTGTGGCCGCATTATGAGCATATTATCCGCCATGCAGCTGGCCTTGGCACGGCACCGCAGGAAGAAGATGAGGCCGTCTATGAACAGGTTCATGTTGATTGCGATGTGCTTGTTGCCGGTGGCGGAATTGCCGGTCTGGCAGCCGCACTTGCTGCAGCAGAAACCGGCGCACGGGTGATTATTGCTGATCTTTCCCCACGTTTTGGCGGGGCATCTGATTGTATCGACGGTGAGATTGACGCGGCGGCGCCGATTGCATGGGTAAAAAAAGCGGTTGAAGAACTGGCCGCCATGGACAATGTGCATATTCTGCCGCGCACAACTGTCACCGGCCATTATGATCACAACTGGGTTTTGATGTGTGAACGCCTGAGCGATCATTTGAGCGAGGCTGACCGTCTGCCCAACCGACCGCGTCATCGCCTGTGGAAAGTGCGGGCGAAACAGGTA
>CAZVAZ010000206.1:0-4720 GCA_964625235.1 uncultured Hyphomicrobiales bacterium | reverse complement strand
GGAACGTGGTTATCTGACCATCGAATTGGCCCACAGCGGCTGAAACCAGCGGTTTGCGGGCAAAGTAGCAGGCATCATTCATCAGGTATCTGGTGGGGAAATTATCCGATCCATCGACAACAATGTCATAGCCGGAGATGATTTCAAGCGCATTTTCGGCAATAATCCGGCACTTGTGAAGGATGACCTTCACATGAGGATTAATTTCGCGCAGTGTCTCGCGCGCACTTGAGGTCTTATCAGCATCAACATTCGAGGTTTTATGGATAATCTGACGCTGCAGATTGGACAGGGCAACAGTGTCATCATCAACAATACCAAGGTTGCCAACCCCGGCAGCAGCCAGATACAACAGAACAGGCGCTCCCAGACCACCGGCACCAATAACCAGAACCTTGGCATCTTTCAGTTTTTGCTGACCCGCTCCGCCGACTTCGCGCAGAAGTATGTGGCGCATATATCTTTCAAGTTCAGTATCATCCAGCATTGTACAAAAATTTCCACCTGATCAGGCTCATCAGCGTATTAACGGGTACCGGTGGAGCCATATCCACCGTCTCCGCGAATTGTAGTGCTTAACTCGTCAACCTCCAAAACTTCAAGTTGCACAACGGATGCAATAACCAGTTGTGCGATACGACTGCCCCGCACAATCTCAAATTCCTCGGCCCCGTGATTAATCAACACCACAGAGACCTCGCCACGATAATCGGCGTCTATGGTGCCGGGTGAATTCAATACAGTGATACCGTTTTTCAAGGCGAGGCCTGAGCGTGGCCTTACCTGAGCCTCCATGCCCTTAGGCAGTTCCATGGTCAGTCCGGTAGGGATGAGCTGGCGTTCGCCGGGTTGCAGCACCACGGGTTTGTTTTCATCAATTGCCGCAACCAGATCCATGCCTGAAGCAGCCGCGCTTTGATATTTTGGCACTTCGAGACCTTTGGCATGGTCCAGCAGTCTGATTTTAAGGGGAACAGAGTTGGTCATCGAGAAATCCGGGTGAGAAAAGAGAGGTTATTCAGACAGGTGAGCAATAATGCGTTCGAGAAGTTTTACGGCAACTTTTTGTTTTGAATATCTGGGCCATTTTTCTGAACCGTCTTCAGTTACCAATAAGATTTGATTGAAGTCACCGCCCATGATCCCGGTTTCAGGAGAAACATCATTGGCAACAATCCAGTCACAGCCTTTGCGTGAGCGCTTGGCCGTTGCGTTGGTGTCAATATTTTCAGTTTCGGCGGCAAAGCCGATAATCAGGATCGGTCGGCCCTGCTTTTTTTGCGAAATTATTGCCAAAACATCAGGGTTTTCAACAAATTCCAGCTCGGCAAAGCCTTTCCCTGCCGATTTTTTATCTGTCTTTTTCATTTTTTGTTTTGCAGGTGATTTTACCCGCCAGTCTGCTACAGCAGCAGCGAAAATCGCAACGTCAAATTCACCCGCATTCTCGCATTCCTGCAGCATTTCAACCGCTGTTTCAACGTCAATGCGCTTAACGCCCGGTGGTGTCGGGCAAGATGTGGGGCCGGCTACCAAAACCACCTCTGCGCCACGCCGGGCAGCTTCAGCGGCGATGGCAAAACCCTGCTTGCCTGACGACCTGTTGGCAATATAGCGCACCGGATCAATTGCCTCGTGGGTCGGCCCTGCAGTAATCAGGATACGCCGGTCTTTCAGAGGCTGGCTGGTGAGGCGGTCCAGTTTGTCAATGATCGCAGCCACAATTTCATCGGGCTCAGCCATTCTGCCCGGGCCAAATTCGCCACAGGCCATCGGTCCGTCATTGGGGCCGATAAGTTCAACATTGTCTCGCAACAGCATCAAAATATTACGCTGTGTAGAGGCATGTTGCCACATGCGCACATTCATGGATGGTGCCACCAATATATCGGTATCGGTGGCCAGCAGGGTGGTTGAGGCCAGATCATCGGCAAGGCCATTGGCCATTTTGGCCAGCAGATTTGCCGTTGCCGGGGCAACCACAATCAGGTCCGCTGAGCGCGACAGTTCAATATGACCCATTTCTGCTTCTTCATTGAGATCAAACAGGTCCTGATAGACTTTATGTCCGGCCAGAGCGGCAACTGACAGGGGGGTAACGAATTCGGCACCACTGCGGGTGAGGATTGGCACAACTTCCGCGCCCTTGTCCTTGAGTTGGCGGATCAGTTCCAGTGATTTATAAGCGGCAATTCCGCCGCTGATAATCAATAATATGCGTTTGTCTTTGAGCATGTGCTTCAATTTCCAGCCATCTCACTATACTTTAGTCACTAAGTTCCATCGCGGCAATAACCACCAGCGCCAGGGCGCCGAGCCAAAGCGCGGCAGTTTTTTGCCAATCGCGTTTATCATTCAAATCATTCGAGGCTTTGAGGATGTGGCGATCCTGTTTAATTCCTTCACTTAAAGTGAGGTTGGAAAGAAGGTTTGCAGCTTTTTCCGCTCCGGCAAGAAACTCCGGGAAATGTTCAACCAGCTTACCAAGGGCGGCAGCGCCTTCAACAGCATCATTAAGGCGCGCTTCGGGTCCCAGCTTTGATTTCATCCATTCTTCCACCACCGGCTCGGCAATCTCCCACATATTAAGATGAGCATCAAATGTGCGGCCAACGCCTTCCACCACCACCATGGTTTTTTGCAGTAACATCAATTGCGGTTGCATTTCCATATCAAACTGTTCGGTAACGAAAAACAGCTGTCCCAACAGGTTGGCCATGGAAATATCATCGGCTCTCTGGCCCATGATCGGCTCACCAATTGCGCGCAGGGCCTGGGCAAAAAGCTCAGGTGATTGATGCGGCGGTACGTAGCCTGCATCAAAATGTACCTGAGCGATGCGGGTATAATCGCGCTTGATGAAGCCATAGAGAATTTCGGCAAGAAAACGCCGGTCTTTGGGTGCCAGTCGTCCCATAATGCCAAAATCGACCGCAACAAGATCGCCGGATTGATCGATAAACAGGTTGCCCTGATGCATATCGGCATGAAAAAAGCCATCGCGCATGGCATGGCGCAAAAACGACTGGATAATCTGGCGTGAAATCTTCTTTAAGTCATGGCCCGCCTGTTTGATTTTTTCAATATCATTAAGCGCTATGCCGTCAACCCACTGCAAGGTGAGCACGCGCTGCGAGGTTCGGCTCCAATCGACCTCAGGGACCTTGAAATCGGGGTCACCGGCGACATTTTCAGCCATTTCCGATATGGCTGCAGCTTCCAGGCGCAGGTCCATCTCGATTTTGACCGATTGTGCCAGGGTTTCAATGGCAGCTACCGGGCGCATGCGCCGCGAGCGCTTATCCAGCCGCTCAAGCATGCGCGTTGCAAAAAAGAAACTGCCGAGGTCTTTGGCAAACTTCTTTTCAATGCCCGGCCTCAGTACCTTGACGGCAACGTCGCGTATGGCGCCGCTTTCATCCTTTACCGTGGCCTTGTGAACCTGGGCAATTGACGCTGCTGCTATGGCCTTGCCAATATGTTCATAGGCATCTGTCGGTTCTCGCCCCAGACCCCGCCTGATTTCCTCAAGCGCAATTTTATGCTCAAACGGTGGCAGATTATCCTGCAGTGATTTTAAATCATTGGCGAGATCGGCCCCGATCACATCAGGTCTGGTGGCCAGAAACTGGCCGAGTTTTATATAGCTCGGTCCCAGCTCAGGCAGAGCCTTGACCAGTCTTGCCCCATGGGATTGGGCCTGTTTCTTCTCTCGCTTGTGAAGAAGCCTATGCAGGGCTTTGATGGGGTACGGCGCATCCGCACTCAAGACCTCCGGGAACAGGGCACCATGGCGCAGCAGGATCAGGCCGGTTTTAGTCAGGCCAATGATATGTCCGATGGTTGAAAACACTTAAATACTGCCTCGATAATCCTGGGAAACTACAATCGCCATGCGGAATGAATGGCGACAATGCCGCCGGTGAGATTTTGATGAGAGACCCGGTCAAATCCGGCATTCTCGATCATACGGGAAAAATGTCTCTGGTTGGGAAATTTGCGAATGCTTTCGACCAGATAGCGATACGGTTCGGCATTTCCGGTTATCAGCTTGCCCATCAGCGGTATGGCATTGTTGGAATAGGTATCGTAAATGGCATCGAGCCCGGGAATATCAATGCTTGAAAACTCCAGACACAAAAATCGCCCGCCTGGCTTCAAAACCCGATAAGCCTCGCCAAGGACTGCATCGATGCGGGTGACATTGCGAATACCAAAAGCGATGGTATAGGCATCAAACATCTTGTCTGAAAATGGTAGGGCCTCGGCATTGCCGGTAGCAAAATGCATATGTTTTGAGCGTTTTTTTGCCGCAGACCGGGCCATGCCTGCCGCAATCATATTGGGATTGATATCACACAAGGTAACTTCACAGCCCGCACCACCGGCATCAAGAAACCTGTTGGCGATATCACCAGTGCCACCGGCAACATCAAGCAGGTGAAAGGGGCGTTGAGAGGTTGGCGGTGCCAGGGTGTCAATAAAAATCGATTTCCACACCCGGTGAAGCCCGCCTGACATAACATCATTCATCAGATCATACCGGCTGGCTACCTGGTCAAAGACATTATTGACCAGACCCTGTTTTTTACCTGCCTCAACAGAGGTGTTGCCAAAATCAACCGGTGGCTCAAATTTGTTGCTGGTGCCGCCCATGGGCTTGAATTTCCTGTAAGATTATCTCTACTGTTAATATACAACAGCAAATGGCGCGTGACCA
>CAZVAZ010000205.1:0-4721 GCA_964625235.1 uncultured Hyphomicrobiales bacterium | reverse complement strand
CAAGCGCCATTACACTTACCCGCGACAATGCTATACCTGTTATCGTATTCTCCATCAGAACACCGGGCGCGCTGCTGGCAGCGGTAAAGGGGCAGGGGAGATTTACGGTCATTTCTGATGATTAACATTGGTAAGAACGAGACAGAATAGGGGTTTTTCAAGATGGCTGATGAAGAGTTTGATATTGACGATATTGATCGGCGCATGAAAAGCTCAGCTTCGGTTTTGCGGAAGGAATTTGGCGGTTTGCGAACCGGAAGGGCTTCGGTAAGCCTGCTTGAGCCGATTAATGTTGATGCTTACGGCGCGCAAATGCCGATGGCCCAGGTGGGGACTATATCGGTTCCCGAGCCGCGCATGTTGTCGGTGCAGGTGTGGGATAATTCGCTTGTCAGCGCCGTTGAAAAAGCCATCCGTAATTCATCGCTGGGCCTCAATCCGATCACCGAGGGCACATTGTTGAGAATTCCCATTCCCGAACTTAATGAAGAACGCCGTCAGGAACTGTCAAAAGTGGCCAGTCAATATGCCGAACAGGCGCGTATTGCCGTTCGCAATGTGCGTCGTGATGGTATGGACAAGTTGAAGCATTTGGAAAAAGACGGAAATATGAGCCAGGATGAGGAAAAACTTTGGGCCGATGAAGTCCAGAGCCTCACAGATAAAACAATCAGTGAAATTGATGAATCTCTGGCACTTAAAGAAAAAGAAATCATGCAGGTCTAGAAAATGTCCCGCATAACTGAATAATTTGGTTGCAGACCTTTTTAATGACAGATTTCAGGTGAAAATGTCTTCGCAATCTGGATTGAACATCGATGACCATGCATTTGATTTGCGAAAGTGAGCGGAAATTTGACGCTTAACGGAAAACAGCACTCAGACACCGATTTACCGGTTCCGCGCCATGTTGCGATTATTATGGATGGCAATGGCCGGTGGGCGCGCGCGCGCGGACTGCCCCGGGTGGCCGGACACAAGCGCGGTGTTGAAACCGTTCGTCAGGTGGTTCGCGATGCAGCTGAGCTTGGCATAGAATATCTTACCCTTTTCAGTTTCAGCTCGGAAAACTGGCAGCGTCCTGCTGACGAGGTCAATGAACTGATGGGGTTGTTGAAGCGCTTTATCCGCCGTGATCTTGCCAGCCTGCATGAACAAGGTGTCAGGGTTCGTGTCATCGGTGGTCGTGATAATCTTGATAATGAAATAATTGAGTTGATTTCCAAAGCTCAGTCTCTGACTGAAAACAACCAGGGAATTACGCTGATTGTCGCTTTCAACTATGGCAGCAAACAAGAAATAACCGATGCCGTGCGGAAAATCACAGAAGCAGTACAAAATGGCGATCTGACGCCTGAGCAGATTACCCCGGAAGTTTTTAACAGCTATTTGTACACCGCTGAGTTCCCCGAGCCCGATCTATTAATTCGCACCAGCGGTGAACAACGCCTGAGCAATTTTCTGTTGTGGCAGTGCGCCTATACGGAGTTTGTTTTTGTAACGCAGCCGTGGCCGGATTTTTCCAAGGATCTTCTGGTCTCGGCGATAGAGGAATTTCACAGCCGGAACCGGCGATTTGGCGGACTATCATCACTCGAAGATGCCGCTACAGCTAAGCTTTCAGTTGTAAGAACGTCTTCAAGCCCTTGAAAAACAAGCCTCATATGTCAGAATTGACATTGCGTGTGCTATCCGCTGCCGTTGTTATTCCCATTGTATTACTGCTGACAATACTGGGGGGCATGTGGTTTCAGTTAATGGTTCTGGTTTTGGCGGCACTTCTGGCCATAGAGTTGGTCAATAACGTCTTTGTCGAGCGCACCGGCTTTTTTCGAATTCTGACGGTAACTCTTTTCCTCGGCAGTGGCCTGTTGGGCATATACGGTGAAGTGGTTTCTGCTTTGATTGCCGGGATTGCTGGCGCAGTTGTACTCACGGGCCTGTCCGGTTTAAGGAGTGTCAGAGCCGTTATTTTTTCAGCGGGTGTAATATTTGGTAATTCCGCTGTGGTTGGTCTTGTTGCTTTGCGTTCAGATATGGAGTTTGGGCTTATTGCAATTTTATGGCTGTTCGGAGTTGTGTGGTCAGCCGATACAATGGCATATTTTTCCGGGCGGTTGATAGGCGGGCCGAAACTTGCTCCAAAAATTTCTCCAAACAAGACCTGGGCCGGGTTTTTTGGCGGCATCGCCGGGGCGGCTTTTGCCGGTTTCGTTGTAACGCGTGTGGTGGAAGTAGGATCGGAGCTGGCGCTGATTGGTTTAAGTGCCGGTGCAGCCGTTGTTGCCCAGGCGGGTGATCTTCAGGAATCCTGGGCAAAACGGCAATTGGGTGTTAAAGACAGCGGACGACTGCTTCCTGGCCATGGCGGGGTCTGGGACCGGCTCGATGCATTAATCATTGTGGTCATATTTGCAGCTGTGATTGGCGTTATTCGTGGTAAAGAGCAGTCAATCGCTTATAATCTGTTGATTTGGTAGACCATATGAGCCTCATGGCCGAAAATCATCCACCTTTGGACAAGCTCGAACCACAACGGATTTCCATTTTAGGGGCAACCGGGTCTGTCGGCTCAAGCACGCTGGATCTGGTGGCCCATCATGGCAACAAGTTCCAGATTGAGGCGCTCAGCGCAAATTCCAATGTTCAGTTGCTGGCCCGTCAGGCCATAAAGTTCAATGCAAAACTGGCGGTTGTGGCGGATGAAAAAGCCTACGGGGATTTATGTGAAGCGCTCAGTGGCAGCGGCATTGAAGTTGCTGCCGGGCAAAGTGGCCTGATTGAGGCCGCCGAGCGCCCGGTTGATTGTCTTATTGCCGCAATTGTAGGGACTTCGGGCCTTACCCCCACACTTGCTGCTATAAAAAAAGGCCAACGTGTTGGCCTTGCCAATAAGGAATGCCTTGTTTGCGCTGGCGATCTGTTTATGGATGAAGTCGTCAGGTCAGGTGCAACCCTGTTGCCGGTTGATTCCGAGCACAGCGCGATTTTCCAACTTTTTGATTTTGATCACCCGGAAAGAGTGGATAAAATTATCCTGACGGCATCGGGCGGTCCGTTTTTGAAAACGCCTCTGGATGTCATGCAAAATGCCACACCTGAGATGGCACTCAAGCATCCAAACTGGCAAATGGGCCGAAAAATTTCGATTGATTCGGCCACAATGATGAACAAGGGGCTGGAACTGATTGAAGCCTTTCACCTTTTTCCAGTGTCCGTAGATCAACTGGATGTTTTGATACACCCCGGTTCGGTCATACATTCACTGGTGCAATATCGTGATGGTTCGGTTCTGGCTCACCTCGGCACACCCGATATGTGCATCCCCATAGCATACGCGCTGACCTGGCCCGATAGAATTGAATGCCCGGTAAAACCCCTAAATCTGGCTGAAATCGGCACCCTTAGTTTTGAAGAAATGTGCGAAGAAAGGTTCCCGGCGCTTACACTGTGCCGCGCGGCATTGCAAACAGGGGGGTGTGCTCCAACAATACTTAATGCCGCCAACGAGATAGCCGTTGAAGAATTTCTTTGCCACCGCATTGGTTTTGGTGATATCGCCCGTGTTATCGCTTTGGTGATGGAACAGGCTACGCGGGAAAATATGTTGAAAAATGCATCGGACTTACAGGAAATTGCCACAGTTGATGCCTATGGTCGCCAACAGGCCCTGTCGGCAATTTCAAAACTTCAAGCCAGAGAAACTTAACCGGGTTTTTCTGTATAATAATTTTATAATTGAACTGGATTAAAAATAATGGACTTGGTTTGGGTCATTGTCGAGAACCTGCAGGTATTTGCATCGTACATTATACCGTTTTTGTTTGTTCTGACTGTCATAGTCTTCTTCCATGAACTCGGCCATTTTGTGGTGGCGCGCTGGTGTGGGGTAAAGGTGGAGACGTTTTCTGTCGGGTTTGGTCCCGAAATCTGGGGATTTGACGACAAAAAAGGCACGCGGTGGAAATTTGCCTGGATACCTCTGGGGGGGTACGTAAAATTTGCCGGTGATGAAAATGCCGCAAGCGTTCCTGATCGTGACCAGATAGAAAAAATGTCAGCAGAGGAAAGCGAGGGCAATTTCCATACTAAAAAAGTGTGGCAGCGTGCTGCTGTGGTTGCCGCTGGTCCTATTGCCAATTTTCTCCTGGCGATAGTGATCTTCGCCTTCATTTTCGCCGTTGTCGGGCGGCAGATTATTGCGCCCCGCGTTGATAGTGTTCAAACCAACAGTGCAGCGGCGGTGGCAGGTTTTAAGGCTGATGATGTAATTCTTGCTATTGGTTCCAAAAAAATCGAAAGTTTTTCGGATATGCAGCGCATCATCTCTTCGAGTGCTGACAAGGAGCTTGAGATTACAATTGATCGCCAGGGCCAAACCATGATGCTGGTGGCAATTCCCCAGCGCAAGGAAATCACCGACAGGTTTGGCAACAAAATTCGAATCGGGCTTTTGGGCATCACCCGGAATGCCGCCAAAGAAGAAGTTAAAATCGTAAAAGCGGACCCATTGACAGCTCTGGTGATGGGCAGCGAAGAAACCTATTTTATGATTGTCCGGACGCTGGAATATATAAAGGATATATTTACCGGGCGCGAAGAAGCTGATCAGCTTGGCGGGCCATTGCGGATTGCCCAGATTTCCGGTCAGGTAGCAACCATAAGCTTTATCGCACTTCTAAATTTAGCCGCACTCCTGTCTGTAAACATTGGTTTAATTA
>CAZVAZ010000204.1:0-4747 GCA_964625235.1 uncultured Hyphomicrobiales bacterium | reverse complement strand
CTTCCAGGCCGTTTTTCTCAGCCGCTTTCAGGCTGAAATATTCATAGGTCTTTGAGCCTACCTTCAATTTTCTGCGGGATTTAAAACTGTCAAGTGAGGCTGGGGCTGTGGCGGTCATGATTGTCCTTCGTTGGCAAGGGTCATCTGGAAAATGTTGTGAGGCTTTAAAAAAGTCAAACTCTTCATCTTGTGTATAGCCTCTTTTGGCATATACCGCTATACGACTTGAATCTTAAAGTTGAATAAATATGCGTTTGATCATGAATTACTATATGAACATCGGTCATGAAGCTAAGTGCTGACAAGATATGTTGCGCCAGAGGGGGCAGGCCGGTTGTGTCTGACCTTTCGTTTTCGCTCGGGTCTGGCGATGGTATGATGCTGAGCGGACCGAACGGTTCGGGTAAAACCACACTGTTGCGGGCAATTGCGGGGTTTGGGGAAATTACCGGTGGAACCCTCGCGCTTGAGCCCGTGCCCGATGACGATGATTTGTCTCAGGCCTGCCTCTATGTGGGCCATCAAAATGCCATCAAGCCACAATTGAGTGTTCTGGAGAACATCACCTTTTGGGCGGATTTCGGTGGTGGCGACGTGGAGGCTGCTTTATCATCGTTTTCAATGACGCCGATAAAGGATGTGCCGGTGGCAATGTTATCTGCGGGGCAACGCCGACGCGTGGGGCTTTCGCGACTGGCTCTGGCCAGCCAGCCCATATGGCTGCTGGATGAACCGGCAACTTCGCTCGATAAAGCTTCGGTCAAAACCTTGTCACACATCATGCAGGCACATCTGGATGGTGGCGGTATGTTGATTGCCGCAAGTCATACGGAATTTGATATTCCGCTCAATAAAGCCCTTGAGTTGAGTGCGCGTGAACCAGGTGCTGGAGTTACAGGGGTATGAGTGAATTCATTGCCGTATTCAAGCGCGACGTGCGCCTTGCTGCTGCCCAGGGCGGTGGGCTGGGGCTGGCTATAGGGTTTTTTCTGATTGTTGTTTCCCTGTTTCCGTTTGGCATCGGACCTGACTTAAAGCTGCTGGCCCGGGTAGCGCCGGGTGTCTTGTGGATTGCGCTGCTGTTGTCGGTTTTGTTGTCTCTGGACCGGTTGTTTCAGGCCGATTTTGAAGACGGGTCGCTGGAACAACTGGTGGTATCGCGCGCACCGCTGGAGGGGATTATTGTTGCCAAGGTGCTGGCACACTGGATGACCACCGGCGTGCCGCTGATTCTCGCGACACCGGTTTTGGGCCTGTTTTTAAATCTCGATGAACAGGCATTTGGAGTTTTGGTCCTGTCAATGCTGATTGGCACCCCGGCGTTGAATTTTGTTGGTGCCGCTGGTGCCGCACTGACAGTGGGTATCAGGCGGGGGGGGCTTTTGCTGTCATTAATTGTGTTACCCTTGTATGTGCCCATATTGGTTTTTGGCGTAAGTGCAATACAATCAAGTCTGATGGGTCCTTCCGGCAGCTTGCAGACAATGATGGTCCTGGGCGCACTGACACTTGGCAGTGCGGCTTTGACACCTTTTGCGGCAGCAGCTGCACTGCGTGTGCATTTGAGGTAGAGTTAGGAATGAAGGTAGTTGACTATGGATGGTAATGTAATTTTCAAATACGCCAATCCCACCCGGTTTATGACACTTTCCAAGGCGATGTTGCCGTGGCTGCTGGTTTTGACCGTGGCAAGTTTTGGCATTGGTCTTTATGGCGGCCTGTGGGTTGCTCCGCCGGATTACCAGCAGGGCGAAACAGTACGTATTATGTTTGTGCATGTGCCCGCCGCCTGGATGGCAATGGCGGCATATTCTTTCATGGCGCTGGCCAGTCTGGTTGGTATGGTGTGGAAACATCCGCTGGCTGACGTGGCGGCAAAATCTGCGGCTCCAATTGGGGCGTGTTTTACGTTTCTGGCTCTGGTTACCGGGTCTTTGTGGGGAAAGCCCATGTGGGGTGCATGGTGGGTGTGGGATGCGAGATTGACCTCCATGCTGATTCTGTTTTTTCTCTATCTCGGCTATATCGCCATATGGGAAACGATTGAAGAGCCAGTCAAAGCTGGCCGGGTTGCAGCCATACTGGCAATGGTGGGATTTGTGAATATTCCTATAATCAAATTTTCGGTGGACTGGTGGAATACTCTGCATCAGCCAGCAAGTATCCTGCGGACGGATGGTCCGACAATTTATATTTCTATCCTGTGGCCGCTGCTGGTGATGATACTCAGTTTCACTTTGCTGTTTTCGGTGTTATTAATGGTGGCCATGCGCAGCGAGGTCATCCGTCGCCGCATTCGGACCATTCGCATGGCTAAAATAGAGGGGTTTGGCTGATTATGCTGGCACAATTGTTTGGCGAGGATGCCAATATAGGTTTTATTGTCGTCTCATACGGGATTACGTTTGCCGTGCTGGGTGGTCTTTGCCTTTATTTGGCCCTTGATTTGAATAAACAATGGCGGTTATTGCGGGCGCTGGAAAAAGAAACCGGCAAGCAGCGCTGGAAATAAACTATAATCGTTGTTGAAAAACGGGAGAAACAGAGATGAGTGTTGACAGCGAAGAAGTCGAAGCCGGTGGTATCAATAAACATCTGAAGCTTTTCTTCAGGCTGATCCCGGTGATTTTGTTTGCGGGCCTTACGGTTGCTTTTGCCATTTCTCTTGTTTCCGGCCCGGCCAGTATCCTGCCGTCTGCACTGCTCAACAAGTCTGTGCCGGAATTTGTGCTGCCCAGTCTGGGGGATGACAAAGACGTAAATTCAACCCTGCCGGGATTAAAGACCGAGGATCTGAAACAAGGCAAGGTGACGGTGGTGAATTATTTTGCCTCCTGGTGCCCGCCATGTCGCTACGAACACCCGGTTTTAATGCGCCTCAGCCAGATGAATATCGTCAAGCTTGTCGGCATCAGTCAAAAAGATGACCCGGTCAAGAGCCAGCAGTTTCTCGATGAGCTTGGTAATCCCTACTCCGCCGTTGGCGTCGACCGCAACGGCCGGGTGTCAATCGACTGGGGTGTATATGGATTGCCGGAAACATTTGTTGTCGATGGCGAAGGCAAAATCAGGTACAAATATGTCGGCCCGATTTCCTTTGAGCTGCTGGAGGAGAAAATACTGCCTGAGATTGAAAAAGCAAAACGTCCCATTTTGAACTGATTTTTTAGTAAAAATTAACTTATCGCTAAGGCCTAGGCTCTAGATTATGGTTAACGTAATCTTACCGGCAATATGCCGTCTAGTTGAGGATGTTTATTTCAGTGAGTGGGATGATTGATCTTGGTGGAATTGCTGCGCGCGCCTATACGCCCGGGGTGAAGCCGGCCAACACTGGTGCGGTAGTATCTGAAACAGCAGAAAATAAAAAGCCGACCCGCTCACCTGTTATCGACAGAAGGCTTGCGCCGGCATTTTCCATTGAACTGAGCCTGGCGGCGCAAAAACTTCTTGATGGTGTCAATCAACCGGCACCGACTGAAGCAGGGAAAGTGGCCTCGTCAAAAATAGCTGAAAATTCATACGACCTGTTCAGTGAAGGTGTGGGGCGGCGCGAAGCACCTCTTGGCAATGAGGGCCGGGATGTGGCTTTAGGCAGTCGCCTTAACATCCAGATTTAGGGCCTGTCATTAATTTGTGAGTCGTGATTCAGTGTTTGAATGGCGATTATGCAGACGGCGAACATTGTAGTGTTTAGCGCAATTCCATCCGCTTTCGGTTGTCACAATCGTGACTCACTTATATATTGAACGACCGGTCAATTTCTTCTACATTTGCAGGCGAGAATGAGCGCGAGGTCAAACAAAGCATGTCAAGGGTGAAAACATTTAACGAGGAGGATGCTACGGGCCGGGCGATGACGCTTTTTTGGACGAATGGCTATGAGCCTACTTCTATCGCGGACCTGACCCAGGCAATGGGGATCAACAAGGGCAGCCTTTACCATTCGTTTGGCAGCAAAAAGAGACTGTTTATACGGGCTTTACTGAAATATGACGTCGAACACAGGCACGCAACGCTTGCACGCATGAGAGAAATCACCGACCCGGTCGTTTCAATAGATACTCTGTTCTCACTTCTTGTTAAACAAAGCCTCGAAGACGTGGAGAAAAAGGGCTGCATGTTGGTCAATTCGGCCTTGGAAATGCCGCACCATGACGATGATATTAAGGCGATAGTGGTGGCTGGTATGAATGACTTCGAAGACTATTTCCGGCGTCAGTTGGTGATCGCGAAGCAGAACGGGGCGGTCTCGACTAACCTTGATGCCGACGAAACAGCCAAGGGTCTTTTGACATTGGTCGTGGGGCTACGGGTACTGGCCCGTGGGGTGTTCTTAAGAGTCGAACTCACCGCGATCAGATCACAAGCTATGAAGCTCATCGGAAAATAGTCACATCACTCAAAGGGTCCAATTTTTACTTGACCAATCGGTATAATTAGCGTAATTCTAATTATACCGATTGGTCAAGTAACTCTAGATTGGAATTCCCATGAACGATTTTTCTCTACACACAATCCAGTCAGCGCCTGATGCAGCCAAACCTATGCTCGAGGATTCTGAGAAGGCCTATGGTTTCCTGCCCAACCTCTATAGGAACATGGCCGAAGCGCCGGAATTGTTGGAGGGCTATTTGTCCTTGTCCGGAATTTTCAGCAAAACCAGTTTCACTGAGACCGAGCGCCAAATCGTTTTGCTGACCAACAATCGGCTGAATGGCTGCGAATACTGCATGGCCGCTCATAC
>CAZVAZ010000203.1:0-4754 GCA_964625235.1 uncultured Hyphomicrobiales bacterium | reverse complement strand
TCCACTCACTCTACGGCTATTTCTGCTACGTCTTGCGGTTGCATATCCTTTTTCAGTTCAACTTGATCCTTCTCCACGACTTATTGGGGTACGGCATCGAACAATTCGTCTTCGTCAGCCAGCATCAGGTCGATATCATCCTGATCGATGCCTTCACCGTCGAGTGCCGGGCCATTGAGGAGACGACTGTCGCAGGAAAGCGGTTTTTCTTCCGATTGTGGCTTAAGGTCTGCGCTTTCGATACCCCAAATTTCCATCATTGCAGTGATGCGATTTTCAAGAAACTGTAAAACGCCGACTACTTTCGTGGTTCTCTGGCCGGTTATATCCTGGAAAGAACACGCCATATAGATGTCAGTCGCCAGGCCATCAAGCTTGTCGAAATCAACGTCCTTGGCCCCTTCTTCACGCATGGTCCAGGCGACTTCCTGAATGCTTTCTGCAGCGCTTAGAATTTCCGATGTGGCGGTTTCTGCAGCGACAACAATGGCATCAAGTTCGGCGGTGGCACAATCGAGGCGGCTGTCATCACCGCTGCCGGAACTAATTCCGGCGATTTCCTGCTTTGTTAAAGCAATGGCGTTGGCCATATCAACGATATCAAAGCGCATTTTTTCCACGTCCGGCTCGGCACGGGCGGTAATTTCTTTTTCTGCCACCATGGTTTCAAGCTTTTTAATGGCTTCAAGCAATATGGTGGTGTCGGCAACGCGATTGCGCTCGGCAAATTCGCTTAAAAACCAGCGACCGGTTTCGGTTTCCATCACCGCGGCCTGAATGGCTTCATAGTCGTTAGTGACGACAGAAGGGGTTTTTTTATCCTTGGACATGTCCAATACCGCATCTCAATGTGCTAAAAATACAGGGTTTCGTTTATTTTTATCAACCATAGGTGGAAATAGTTATGGATTGGTTATAACCGGCAATAATGATGTTTTTACGACCGGTTTCAGATTATCCCCACAAAGCCGGTGTGGGTAACTGCATGCGGCTGCCGAGGTATTTAATGGCGTTTTCGCGGTCTTTTTCCAATAAGAGAGGCCCATCGAGATCAACGACTTTGGCACTTTGGCCAACCACCATTGCCGGGGCCATGGCCAAAGACGTGGCGAGCATGCAGCCGACCATGATTTCCAGGCCCATTTCTGTGGCTTTTTCCGCAACTTTCAAGGCTTCGGTGAGGCCGCCGGTCTTATCCAGCTTAATGTTGATTGACTGATATTTTCCGGCCAACCGGGCTAATGTTTCCAGACCGTGGGCAGATTCATCAGCGCAAATGACCGGGATGTTTTCGAGCCCAAGCAGGTCGCCATCGCAATCGGCGGGCAGGGGTTGTTCAATCAGTTCGATGTCAGCTTTGATGCAGGCGTCAATGTAGGGTCTCAATTGATCTCCGCTCCAGCCCTCATTGGCATCGACAATCAGGCGCTTGTCAGGGACAGCGGCTCTGATGGCAATGAGGCGTTCAAAATCATCTTTACCACCGAGTTTTAACTTGAGCAGGGGTTTGTCGCGTGCTTCGTGTGCAGCCTTGGCCATGGCGGTGGGGGTATCAAGACTGATGGTGTAAGCGGTGACAAGTTCTGTCGGGTTGGTGATACCGGCCAGCTCAAAGGCGCTTTTGCCGCTGATTTTGGCCTCCAAATCCCAAAAGGCGCAATCGAGCGCATTGCGTGCGGCACCCGGTGTCATTCTCGATTGTAACTCTTCACGGGTGAGGCTGCCGGAAATTTCACCTGCCATCGACATGATGTCTTTTATGACACCTGCCACGGTTTCACCGTATCGCGGGTAGGGGACGCATTCGCCGCGCGCGATGATGCCTTCAAACTCAAGAGTTGCCACAACAACGGTTACTTGGGTGCGGCTGCCGCGGGCGATGCGAAAAGTGCCGCGCGTTGGCCAGGTTTCGGCTTGTACGCTTAAAACAGGGCCCATGTTTACGAATTTTCCTGATGAGAAAATACGCGCTCTATTTCATCAACAATCGGTCCGGCACCATAGCGAACCGGATCGGTTACCGGCAAAGCGTGCCGGGTTGAAAGGTCAGACATATAGGTGCGGGCTTTTTCATCTTCCAGGGCCGATGAGAATATGGAAATGCCAACGCAGCGGATTTTTGGATTGGTGAGACTGCCTTCGAGGATTGTGCGTTCAATCACCTGCTCGATAGAAGGGATGGGATGTTTGACATTGCGCATGGTGGTGCGGGTTGGTTCATGACAGACAACAAAGGCGTCAGGTTGTGATCCATGGAGCAGGCCAAGAGTGACACCGGCAAAAGAAGGGTGAAACAGGGAGCCTTGACCTTCAATGACATCCCAGTGACCGGCGTCATTTTCAGGGGCAATCCATTCTGCTGCCCCGGCGATGAAATCCGATATTACAGCATCAATGGAGATGCCGCGGCCGGAAATCAAAATACCGGTCTGGCCGGTGGCTCTGAAATCAGCATTGATGTGACGGCTGCGCATTTCCTTTTCAAGCGCCAGCGAGGTGTATTTTTTGCCGACAGAGCAATCAGTGCCGACAGTCAACAATCTTAAGCCTTCGCGTTTTATACCGCTGCCGGTGGCAAATTTCTGATCGGAATAACGGATGTCATGCAATTGTCTGCCGTTGGCCTTTGCGGCTTCTGCCACGCCGGGTAAATCGCGCAATCTGATATGGAGGCCGGTGGCAACATCAAGACCGGCCTCTAAGGCTTTGATGATGCTGAGCAGCCAATGGTCGGGAAATTTTCCACCGGCATTGACAATACCTACAACCATGGTTTTCGCCCCGGCCTTTACACCTTCATCAATCGTCATGTCTGTTATGCCGATATCAGCGCCGCAACCATCAAGGCGCAATTGACCCAGGCACCACTCAGGCCGCCAGTCTTTTATGCCAAAGGCTGTTTTTGCCGCCAGTTGATCGGGAGCGTCGCCGAGGAACAATAGGTAGGGTTGTTTGATTTCCATCGCTTTTCTCCGGCGGTGATATTTAAGTTCAAACCCTGAATTTAGATAATATGCGGGGGATGAGCAAGGCGGATGAAAAGTCTTAACAGAAAAAACCCGCAAATGGTATTTGCGGGTTTTTGTTCGTGTATATGAGTGCCGGGTTTTAGTCCAGACGGCCACTGGCGTGGGCCAGCATGAGATAAACCTTGCCAGTTTCGGATGTCAGATAGGTTTCTGACAACATATTATCGCGATCAGACTGGGCGATAGAATTGAGCAGGTTTTCGAAATCGAGAATGTAGCGATCCACATCACTCTTGAATTCGTTGTCGCCTTTGTATTTTTCTTTAATCTCATCAAAAATGCGTTGTCCACGCAACGTATACAAACGACGGGTGAAGACATTGCGCTCACCCTTTTTGTAGCGATGCCATAGATCAATCGGTGCCTCATGATCCAATGCGCGTGCGAGATCAACGGACAGTGAGTTCAGGTTTTCGATAATATGCAGTGCTGGACGCTCTTCTTTGCCTGAGCCCGTGGCAACCGAATTGGATGCTGCGAAGGAAGCTAAATCACCGCCTTCTGCGGGTTTGCCAATGGCAGCCAGCAGGTCAGGCAGAGCCCAGCCATCAGCATTGTTGCCTTTAGCCGCTGCGGAGGCAGCCGGTGTCTTTTTTGTATCCAGCGGCTTGGGCGACGGGGTGAATCTGTCGCTGGAAGGAGAAGGTTCAGCAGCGACCGTTTTTGGCAGCAGGCTTGGCACCGGTGCGGCAGCTTGCGGCGCTGCAACAGCTGGTTCTGCAATGTTGAATTGCGTTGCAGGGGCAATATCAGATTGATTGCTGTGCTTTTTCACCACTTTCGACAATGTGGTGAGGGCACCAATCTGATCAGCAATAACCTGACGCATGGCGGCTGCACTTTTCTTGGTTTCATCGGGTAACTCCAGAATTGTCCGCCTCAATTCGTCGCGTGTTTCTTCAAGCTGTTTGCTGGCCATGTCAGCTGCCTTGGTCATATCTTCCGATGTGTTGCCAAAATGCTGACAGGTCTGATCGAGCGTATCTTTCATCTGAGCCAGAACTTCTTCGTACTGCTGTTTAATCTGATTGGCAGTTGCTTCGGTTTCTTCCTTGGCAGTCGCGTTTATGTGGGCCAGTTCCGCCAAAACCGCTTTTGAGGCTTCAGCCGTGTTTCCGGTGAGGTCTTTGGTGAACTCATTGGTGCGCTCGTAAGCATCCTTGATGGCGGCATCCAGAGCTGTCGTGTTGCGGCTGAGGATTTTATCCATGGTGGTTGCTTCACGGGTCAGTTTGCCAACCAGGTCAGCCAGGGCAGATTCGCGGGCATGCAGGGCTTGCTCAATCTGCTGATCAACGTGGGTTAACTGGCGATCAATATCGGAAGTGGCTTTTTCCAGTTTGCCCTGAACCGACGTTGTCGTTTCTTCTAATCTGCCGGTCAGATCCAGTGAAGATGTGTTGAGGAGACCTGCTACATTCTCGGCTGATGAGGTTAACTGGCTGGTCATATATTCGGACGCTGCGTTAAGCTGTTCGACAATTTCCTTGGTGGATTGATCAAGATGGGCTGAAATTGCTGTTGCGCCCTTGTCCAGTTTGGACCATGTGCCTTGTGTGGCAGTGTCAAAGACATCAGAGATTTTTGACATGGCAGCTTCGATTTCCCCGGAGAGCGCGGTCGAGGTTGTTGTCAGTCGTATCGTAATCTCTGAACTTGCGGTTTCAAGACGATCGGCCATCTGTTCAGTTGTTGATTGCAACTGGCGGCTGATTTCCGTGCCGG
>CAZVAZ010000202.1:0-4813 GCA_964625235.1 uncultured Hyphomicrobiales bacterium | reverse complement strand
GTTTCGCGTGGTCAGTGATTTTGGCCGGTTTCAAACCGACAGACCGCAGGAAAAAAACTACGTTACCGCCACAACCAGCGGTGCGGCTGATCTCGAAGTGAGCTACGGTCTTGATGGACAACGGCCGTGGAACAAAGCCATCACCATTGCTGTTGCCGGTGGCTGTCTGCGCCCGGGTGAAAAAATAACCATTATTATCGGTGATACTGCGCAAGGCGGCCCGGGCATGTTGTTGCAAACCAATGTCGAACACGCCTTTGAGTTCAAAGTTCTGGCCGATGTCTGTGCCGTTGGCCATTTTGTACCCTTGCCGGACCAGTTGACAATTTCCATTACTCCAACCGATCCCGTACAGTGGCAGGCGGTATTGCCAACTCTGAGACGCGTGAATGAAAAATTTATCTTTGGCCTCAAGTGCGAAGACAAATGGGGCAATCCCACCAACTGCGCTGCCGGGAAATTCCGCCTGCAAACGTCATTGCCGGTAAAAGGTCTGCCTGAGATAATTGACTACCCCCTCGGGCGCAAGTCCATGTGCATTGAAAACCTTCAGGTGTCTGAGGAAGGCATATTGCGCATCAAGGTGGTTGATGAAGGCGGGAAAATTGTTGCGACCTCGCCACCGCTGCTGATCCGCGATGGAAACATGAGCGGTTACTGGGCCGACCTGCACGGCCAGACCGGGGAAACAATTGGCATTAATACCGCGCGGTCTTATTTTGATTTTGCCCGCGATCTGGCGTTCCTGGATGTCAGCGCGCATCAAGGCAATGATTTTCAGATCAACAACCGCTTTTGGGTGCACCTCAATGAGTTGACAGCGGAATATCTCGACGAAGGCCGCTTCGTCACATTCCCCGGCTATGAATGGTCCGGCAATACGGCTGTGGGTGGCGACCGCAATGTATTTTTCCGCCACGAAGGCCGACAGATTATCCGCTCCCATCACGCATTGCTCGAAGACAGAGCAGACATAAAAACCGACGCCAATGATGCCAGACAATTGTTCAAGGCTTTGAAGGATGAGGATTGCATCGTCTATGCCCACGTGGGCGGGCGTTATGCCGATATTGAATTTGCCCATGATGGTCGCATCGAAACCGCCGTTGAAATCCATTCCGCCTGGGGTACGTTTGAATGGTTGTTGACCGATAGTTTTAAACTCGGGTACAGAGTGGGTGTTGTCTGCAACAGTGATGGCCACAAGGGCAGGCCGGGAGCGAGTTTCCCCGGAGCGTCTGAATTTGGTGCCTATGGCGGGCTCACCTGTTTTCTTAGCCGCGAACTCAGCCGCGATGCAATATTCGAATGCCAGCGCAGGCGGCATCATTATGGCACCTCAGGTGCGCGATTGCATCTTGACGTTCAGGTCAATTTCACCACCCCGGCCACATTGTTTGAACGCGATCCCAATCTTTTTGACAATCCGGTCCAGCATCAGGTCAATGCAGCAATGATGGGTGATATTGTTCAAACCGGCGATGACAAAGCCACCCTCAAGCTCAACGCCGTCACCCACGCAGCCATCGAACGCATAGAGGTTCGCAATGGTGAGCGCGTGCTCAAAACTCTTTATGGTTTCGCTGAAAAAGACCTGGGCTCACGCATTCGAATTTTGTGTTGCGGGGCAGAATATCGCGGTCGCGGGCGCGAGACCCGTTGGGCCTGTGATGTTCAATTTAGCGGTGCCACAATCACCAATTTCAAAAAAATCAACATCTGGAACCATGACCGAAAATTTGAGCTGGTGAGCGATAGGTATGTGTCGTGGCAAACCATCACCACCGGTAATTTCAGCGGTTGTGATATCTGGCTTAAAGAGAGCGAAGGTGCAGCTGTGAATATCGAGACCAGTCACGGCAATTTTTCAGCAGACCTGAGCGACATTGGCCGCAACGATATTGTTATGGATGCCGGTGGGCTGGAAAGGCGCATGCGGGTGTTCCGTCTGCCAGAGGAAAACACTACATATGAATTGTCCACTGAATTGGACATTGAAATTTCGACTGATGGTGACAATCCGCTGTGGGTTTGCGTCACTACAGAAGACGGTTTTCAGGCCTGGAGCAGCCCGATTTATGTTTTTCGGTAAACAGATGAATATCTGGCGGTTGCCGAAAGTGCAAAGTGGGTTTATATCACAGTATACAGTATGGTTTTTTAGAGAAATTAGGGATAGTCGATACATGGAGAAGCTTAGGTTATTTCGTCGCACGAAAAATTTGGAACATGAAATTGATGAATTTCTAAGCAAGCTGTCGGAATCGGCCATCCTGTTCAAGCTCGCCATCAAGGCCTATTTGCGCGAAGGTTGTGGCGAAGACTTCGACCAGAAATTGACCGAGGTAAACGCCCTTGAAAGCTCCGCAGACGAGCTTCGCCGGCGTATTGAATCAGAGCTTTATACCCATACACTCATTCCTGAATCGCGCGGTGATGTGCTTGGTTTGATTGAAAATCTTGACGATTTGCTTAATTATTTTGAAGGCGCTTTGTGGGCTTTTCACAATGAAAAACCCGAGATACCGGCAGAGTTCAGATCGGGTTTCAAAAAACTGTCCTCCATGGTGGTATCCGCCGTTGACAGTCTCGTATTGGCAGCGCGGGCATTTTTTCATTCACCTCTTGCCGTCAACGATCACAATCATAAAGTGATGCTTTATGAAAAGGAAGCCGACAAGATTTCGACCAAACTCAAGCAGCAGATTTTCTCCTCCGATATGGATCTGGCGCATAAGATGCATCTGCGCGATTTTGTCGAACATATTGATAATGTCGCCAACTGGGCCGAAGATGTTGCCGATCGGCTGGCCATCTATGCCATTAAGCGCATGGCGTAAGGTCTATTCGTGCAGTTTGATCCATCAATAATAATATTTTTGTCCAGCGGCCTGTTTCTGGGCTGGGCGCTGGGGGCTAATGATGCCGCCAACGTATTTGGCACCGCCGTTGGAACCCGCATGATACCGTGGCTGACGGCAGCTATCATCTGCTCGGTGTTTCTGGTGCTGGGTGCAGTGATTTCCGGTGGCGGGGCAGCCGATACTTTGGGCAAACTGGGCGCTATCTCCACACCGGCAGGCGCGTTTATGACCGCTCTTTCAGCCGCCATCGCTGTTTATACCATGACTAAATCGGGGCTGCCGGTTTCCACAACCCAGGCTATTGTTGGTGGCATTGTCGGCTGGAACCTGTTTTCCGGCACGCCAACGGATACTGTAATCCTGACAACTATTCTCACAACCTGGATTGCCGGTCCCCTGCTGTCAGCGGCCATCGCCATGCCTCTTTATGCCATCACCATGGCTTTCTTGCGCCGCAGCAATCTGCATTTGCTGCGCATTGATGCCTACACCCGTATCGGGCTGATTGTAGCCGGGGCGTTTGGTGCCTATTCCCTTGGTGCCAATAATATCGCCAATGTGGTCGGCGTGTTCCTGCCATCCTCTCCCTTTCAGGATTTGGATATAGGCGGGTTCTATACGGTTTCTTCGGCCCAGCAGTTGTTTCTGCTTGGTGCACTGGCCATCAGTGTCGGAGTGTTGACCTATTCCAAGGGTGTGATGATGACAGTGGGCTCCAGCCTCGGGCGCCTCTCGCCGATTGCTGCCTGGGTGGCGGTAACCTCGCACTCAATCGTACTGTTTCTGTTTGCTTCCAAAGGGCTGGAAACCTGGCTTGCCAGCTATGGCCTGCCGACAATACCACTGGTTCCTGTCTCCAGTTCACAAGCCGTGGTTGGTGCGATTGTCGGCATAGCAGTTCTTAGAGGCATGGCCGGCATTCGCTGGCGTCTGCTCGGCAGGATAGTAGTGGGCTGGGCCATAACCCCTTTCCTTGCCGGTTTCATCTGTTTTATCGGCTTGTTTTTTCTGCAGAATGTTTTCGCCCAGGTGGTTGTTTAAAAGTATTCAGCTATAGGGCTTTTGCGTTTCTTCTGCCACGCGCGCTCATGAAAAGCTTGTTCGTGCCACCTTCTGGGATTGACTGATAAAGGCAATGCACCGTTCTGGTGACCAGCTTGTCATCGCGCGTATGCGTCATTTCCAAACGAAATCGAAGCCATCGTCGCTATCGACAGGCGGATCACTCAGGTTGGTAGGCGTTAAGCAGTTTCTTTCCCGAAACATATTTTCTCCAAACCCGCCATGCCCAACCTGTTGACTTGAAAGTATGATAAAAAGAAATCCCAAGGATTACCATAAGAGTACTGGCAATAATATCAACGAGATAGTGCCCGCCATTCACAATCGCCGATGCTATCATGGTCAGATTCACCACAGCCATTGGAATTATCATCCAGGAGCCTCTTGCCGCCCAGATGACCAAAAGCCCGATGCTCTGGCTGTTCCAGAATATCCAAACCATACATGGTCGAAGGATTTTATGGCTGACCAGTTGGCAGATGGGCGCAGGTTCCGAGCGTTGAATGTGCGTGATGATTTTAACCGTGAGGGCCTGGGCATTGAGGTGGATTTTTCTCTGCCAACGTTACGCGTCGTTCGCAGCTTGAACAGGATTATTGAATGACGAGGCAAACCAAAGTTCATTCGGGTTGATAACGGCCCCGAATATATCAGCGGCATGCTCAAGGCATGGGCCCAAACCCATGGCATTCATATGAAATACATCCAGCCAGGCAAGCCACAACAGAACGCTTACATTGAACGTTACAATCGCACCGTTCGCCATGAATGGCTCGACCAAAATATCTTTGAAACAATACAGGAGGCGCAAGAACAAGCCACATGTTGGCTCTGGACATACAACAACGACCGGCCCAATATGGCCATAGGCGGGATCACACCTGCTA
>CAZVAZ010000201.1:0-4813 GCA_964625235.1 uncultured Hyphomicrobiales bacterium | reverse complement strand
CCGGTTGAGCCTGGCCATCAGCATTTGCCATGGTCCAGTTAACAGCGCCTGATTTGGAGCGCTTCAGCATGATCACCGGATTTGTTAAAGACAGACCGGAAACCTGCATCTTGCCACTCAACAGCGGAATGAGTTTCAGGCCTACCCTGAACTCTTCCATCTGCGCGAAAATACCGCCGCCCATTTCAGCCGTATTCGACAGGGACGCCTTACCGACTTTCAAGGCTATATTGGGCAAAACAGAAAGCGATGCATCGCCATCAATAATCAGGTCGCGACCGGTTTGAGATTTGACCGCAGCCGTCACTTGCTCGCGAATAATGTCTGCAGACAGAATAAAGGGCAATGCCGCAATGGCACCGCCAATCAGCAGCAGGACTACAAAAATAAAAAGGATAAAACGTTTCATAAATTTTAATGTCGAATCAGGGGTTGGTTTACAACGATAAGGTAACCTAAAAGAACTCATCCGACGAGAAAAAATACGTGTAGAAACAATTCTTGTATGGCTCGCTCCAGCGATTGCCGTATATTATTGGCTGTAAAACATATCAGTAAGGTTCAATTGCGCCGAAATATCGACCGCCGGAAAAGAGGAACAGAAATATGGCAGCGAAGATTATGTGGCGGCCCAGTCCGCAACAGGTTGATGCGGCGCATCTGACAGCATTCAGACTGAAACTTGAAAAAACCAGCGGCACCCGGTTTGACGATTTTAACGCGCTTCACCGCTACTCAACGCAGAATAGCGAACATTTCTGGAGCGAGGTCTGGGATTATTGTGGCATAATAGCCCAGACCCGGGGCGCGCGCGTTTTGGTTGATGGTGACAAGATGCCCGGGGCGAGGTTTTTCCCCGATGCCAGATTGAATTTCGCCGAAAACCTGCTGGTAAAGGACGGCAACGATCCGGCATTGATTTTCCGGGGCGAAGACAAGGTCGAAAAGACTTATAGCTGGACGCAGCTTCGCGATCTGGTTTCGCGCCTTGCATCTTCTTTCAAAGACTTGGGCCTGGGTGTTGGCGATCGTGTGGCAGCTGTCATGCCAAACATGCCCGAAACCATCGCCGCCATGCTGGCAGCAACCTCAATAGGTGCGGTGTGGTCATCATGCTCGCCTGATTTTGGCGAACAGGGCATTGTCGATCGCTTCGGTCAGATTGCACCCAAAATCCTGATTGCCTGCGATGGTTATTATTACAATGGCAAAAGTTTTGATATCGCCGATAAACTTAAAGCTGTCACCGATCAGATACCCTCGCTGGAGAAGGTTGTCATCATCCCCTATGGTGGTAATATTGAAAGCGCTGTCGCCACCATAGACAAGGCGGTCAGCCTCGATGATCTGATCGCGGATCATGAACCCCGGGCCATCACATATGCGCAACTGCCTTTTGATCATCCCCTGTATATTCTGTTTTCCAGCGGCACCACCGGTGTGCCCAAATGCATCATTCATTCGGTTGGCGGCATGTTGCTCCAGCATAAAAAAGAACACCAGTTACATGTAAATGTCCATGCTGGTGACCGCCTGTTTTATTTTACCACCTGCACCTGGATGATGTGGAACTGGCTGGTAACCGGTCTCGCGTCAGGCGCTACGTTAATGCTCTATGACGGCTCACCTTTTTACCCAGGTCCCAATGTCCTGTTTGATTTTGCCGATAAATACCAGATGACGGTTTTTGGCACGTCGGCCAAATATATTGATGCGGTCAATAAATCCGGCCTGCGGCCGCGCAATTCGCATTCGCTTGTCTCACTGCGCACCATCCTCTCAACCGGCTCACCACTGGCGCCGGAAAGCTTTGAATTTGTCTATACCAGCATAAAGTCAGACGTCTGCCTGTCGTCAATTTCCGGTGGCACCGATATTGCCGCATGTTTTGTCTGTGGCAATCCAACCGCCCCGGTCTATCGCGGAGAAATTCAGGCAAAAGCATTGGGCATGGCGGTCGAAATCTGGGACGGCGATGGCAAGCCGCTTGACAGCGACAAGGGTGAACTGGTGTGCACAAAACCGTTTCCCTCAATGCCCATCGGTTTTTGGGGCGATGACGGCAACGAGAAATATCACAATTCCTACTTTGCCAGATATGACAATGTCTGGTGGCAGGGTGACTATGCCCAGTGGACCAAAAACGGCGGTATCATAATCCATGGCCGCTCGGATGCGACCCTGAACCCGGGGGGTGTGCGTATCGGCACTGCCGAGATCTATGCGCAAGTGGAAAAGCTGCCCGAGTTTGTTGATTGTCTCGCCATTGGGCAGGACTGGGATAATGACACAAGGGTGATTTTATTTGTGGTGCTGCGCGAAGGTGAGGTGCTCGACGAAGAGCTCACCAAAAAGCTTAAAACCCAGATACGCACCGGTGCATCACCGCGCCATGTACCGGCGAAAATAATTGCCGTTGAAGACATTCCGCGCACCAAATCAGGCAAAATAACTGAACTTGCCGTGCGCGACATTGTGCACGGGCGTGAAGTCAAAAACCGCCAGGCTCTGGCCAATCCACAAGCCCTCGAGTTATTCAAAGACCTGGAAGCTTTGAAGAGCTGAGATTTATTTCGACCCGGCAAGCCGGTTTTTTAATGCGCCCAGGTCTTTGAGATACGGTATCCGCGTTTGCGCGGCAACGACGCTTTCAACATCAAGTTGAGCCGAGATTACCTGCTCGCCAGCCCCGGCGCGTGCGGCATCTTTGCCATCGGGGGCGACAATGCAGCTGTGGCCGAGGTAATGCGTGCCGTTTTCGCTGCCGGCATGATTGGCGTAGATCAACCAGACACCATTTTCAAAGGCCCGCGCCGGCATTATTTTTTCAGCCACCACCCCCCACTCCTGCGTCAGGGCGGTGGGAACAATTACCAATTGAGCCCCGGCCAGCGCCAGTGCGCGCACGGCTTCTGGAAATTCGGCATCAAAGCAGATCAAAATTCCACACCGAAAGCCGGCCAGATCAAACACGGTGAAGCTACTGCCAGCGCTGAAAACCTGCGTCTCATAGCCAGGCGGCAGTATCAGTTTGCGATGTTTGGCAATCACCTTTCCCTGAGCGGATACACATGCGGCAACATTAAAAATCGAACTGCCATCGCGTTCAGGATAGCCGTAGACAATAGCGGTTTCATGGCGGCGGGCGATTTTTGCAACCTGTTCTGCAAGCGTACTATCTGGTGCCTGCGCCAATTCGGGCAGTGCCTCGCCGACATTGTATCCAGACAGGAACAATTCAGGGCAAACAATCAGATCGAGGTCTTTTTCCGCGAGTGCTGCCGCCAGCTTTTCCAGCCGCATTTCTGGCGTCAATCCGCTGCCGTCGCTTTGCAGCACACCACTCAGCATGAAGCCGTTCCATCCGCAATCAGGATTGTGCGGTCATAATGCGTGATGTACTCGGCCCCGGTTTCAGTTACCACGATAGAATCACCGATACGCCCGCCCAATTTACCGTCAACCGAAATGCCGCCATCAACTGCAAACGTCATGCCCGCCCGCAGAATGGTTTTATCCCCGGCCTTCAGTTCCGGTGCTTCCAGATAAGACATGCCGATGGAGCGCCCGGTACGGTAGCCGGTTGTATAGCCGCGTTGCTGATAGATTTCATCAGCCGCCGCAGCGATAGATTCGGCTGTGACGCCGGGACGAATGGCGGCAATAGCAGCCTGCTGGGCATCAATAGCGCTTTGTTGAACTGCGATAGCTTCATCAGATGCGCGGGCGATAAAGAACATACGATCAAAGCCCAGCTTATATTGTTTGAATTGCGCCATATTGCAAAAGCAGAAATAAACCGGATCCCCCTCTTCAAATTCCCTGACATTTGCCCGGCGGTGAACCATGGACGTATCGCGCCCTGATTGCATGATTTGCAGATTGTGGATCATCGGCGAGATGAAAGCGTCGAGACCTTTTGCGGTCAAAAACCCGGCTGCCTTGCGCGTTCCGGCATTGATGACGGCTAACGCGGATTCATATTCCGGCACCCCTTGTGCAAGCGAGTTTGCCGCTGCCGTCATCATCGCAGCGGCAATGTCACCGGCCTGGCGCATGATGGTAATTTCTTCCGGCGATTTGATCATCCGCATTTCGCCCAGAATAGCGGATACGTCACTCAAAGGCACTCCCGCCATCTGATCATCGAACCAGTTGCGCACGATCGCCGGTAATACACCTGCCTCAACGCCGATAGACCCGGGCGTTGCCCCAAGAGCACGGCCCAGCACCGCCTGCCAGCCGTTGGCCCCGGCATCTTCCCAGGTGGCAATATCCTCAATCCACGTCATCGCCTCAACCATCTCGGCCTCCATCAGCGGCGTGATTATGGTTGGTGCTTCATCGGCGCGGATTATCAAAAAAGTCGGCCGGCCAAACTCGACCGAGAGATAACCCCAAAACCCTCCCAGATAAGCAATCGAGCTTTCATCGGTAATGACCGCTGTGTCAATTCCGCACTCCTTCAATCTGGATTGAAATTCCACCGTGCGTGTCCGGGCCTGATCCAACATGATCTCTCTCCTGAATTTGAAAATCCCTGCAACTGTTGTGATGTTCAGATTGCGTTATCACAAAATAAACCAAACGCAGACTAAAACGTTAATGTGATATGTATGTTGACCAGAAATTAATGATTCGTTTTCGCAATGACTGGGAGGGGGAGATTTTACAATTCTGCGACCGTTCAGCGGTCGCATGGAAAGGTAGAAGAACCACAATAACATGGAAAAACCCCTAACTACCCCCAGTGGTGATGGCCATAGCATTGAAAATTATAAACAATTGCTGGAAGCATTGAATGTTGTTCCGT
>CAZVAZ010000200.1:0-4828 GCA_964625235.1 uncultured Hyphomicrobiales bacterium | reverse complement strand
GCGGTCCGTTTGCCTGAGAGTTTCCGGGGCGGTTGCTCCTTCGGCGCCGGGTATCAAGCCCGGTCTCTCCCACAGGTTTCATCTGAATGTTTTTATCGGCATACCTTACAGCAATGCCTAAAGAGGATTTAAAGGATGAACCTTGTGTGTGTCAAGCTGTCGCGGGAGTGTGGTAATATCAATGTGAACAGTTGCCGGAATTTGAAATGATGAATTCCCGTATGTTTCAAACTGTGGCACTCGCCAATGTTGTACCAAATGGAAAATTATTCTCAATTATCGACAAAGCTTTACGAGAGATCTTTTCATGAGGCCGTATCAGGCAAAGGCTTTGCCGTGCCGCTTAGGTCAGATACGATCCCATTTTTTGTACATACTTTCGGACAGCGTTTTATTTGATTTTTTCAATTTTTTTCTTGAGTTTTAAAATCATCGAGTCAATTTCCGGGATAAGCTTTTCGACTACTCTTATGATTGCCTCCTGGCGTTTTTCTGCCAATTTTCTGTCCGAGCCCCAGGAGACAAAGTATGTGCTGAGGTCGACAGAGGTATTTGCCGAGCCATAGGGATAGCCATTTCGCACATCGATGAGCATTGCAGATGCACGCCCTTCTGCCGTAATCTCACGCGTTGGCAGAAATGCACCACCGATGATTGTCAGGTCGGCCAGTGCAAAGACGGTTGATGTTTTTGACGACCGCACACCCACTTCATAGATTAGCACAGCATCAAGTTGCTGACGCGCAGCACCCAAACGAATTTTCTGAATTGTTCGGGTAAGCTTCTGGTTCCAGTCACTGGTTTTCAGTCCAACGTCGCCAGCCGTAAGCTCTGCCACCAGAGGGCTTACAGGGACAAAAGCTCCAAATTTACTGTGCTTGGCCGCCAGTTTTTTCCACAATGATACTTCTTTTTCTGGAATCAGAGAAAGACGACCATTGACGATGCGAGCCAGGCCAAATCGCCCCGGTAGTTGCAGGTTAGGTTCAATGTTGGCTGCTTTAATGATCTGTGGATCGATATTTTGAGTGCTATTTGCCTGATAACGCGCAAGATATTCTGCGCCTGAGCCGTATTGAACCTGATTGCCACAACCGACCAGGAAGGAAGCGCCCGTCAGGATAGTAAAAATAATTATAAATGATTTCATTAGAAAACTCCATAAAAGTGCAGAACGCACATTTTTAAACATAGAAAATCATTGCAGTCAATTTAAAAATGGGCATAGTGCACATTAATGGAAACTGATTTGTCAAAAATACTCTCGCAGGTGTTGCGACCGCTGGTCCGTTTAATGATCTCGAGCGGGATTGGCATCGCCGCCACAACCGAGTTGTTAAAAAAACTCTACGTCGAGCAGGCGGGTCAAAATTTCCAAATTGAGGGCAAACGAGTAACGGACAGCCGCATCAGTGTTCTTACGGGGCTACGCAGGCGCGAGGTCAAGCGACTTCGAACTGCCCCCGAAATCGCAAATTCACCGACAATAGGAGCCGTTCCACGTGTGCTGGTACGATGGACGGCGGGGCCAGGCTGGCAGGATGAAGAGGGCGCCCCGCTTGATTTGCCACTGCGCGGAGACGGCTTGCGCACATTTGAACGTCTGGTAGCCGAAGTCAGCCAGGACATCCATTCACGCACCGTCCTTGATGCACTATTGGCCGAAGGCTCGATTGACGTAGATGAAACGGGTGATACCGTCAGGCTTTCTACCGAGTTCTTTTTACCAAAGAGCCGGCAAATGCGACTGCAATATCTGGGTGCGAATCTTGGCGATCATGCAAACGCAGCTGTGCAAAATCTCCTGGTTCAGCCGGAAGTGCCCCGGTTTTTCGAACGTGCCGCCCACTTCAACAAACTTAGTGCTGAATCTTTGGCTGAACTTGAAGAATTTGCCCGCAAAGCGCAAGGCGATGTCCTTAAACGCATTGCAGAACGCGCCCTGAACGCTCAACAACATGACATTGGAAAGCCGCAAGCCACACAAAGATTTCGCTGTGGTGTTTTCATTTACAGTGAGGACACGGTGGTTAAAGACAGCGAAAAAGGTGATCATATATGACACGCGCATCTTTGGTGCTGATTGCAGTACTGCTACTCAACGCCTGTGCCAGTAATCGACTGGCACCTGGTGATCAAACTTCTTGTGCAAAACCGGGGGCTGAGGAAACTGACGGCGGAATTGGTGGTACCGGCCTTAAGCCGTGTGAAAAAAATGAATAACCTGACACTAAAGATACTTTCGTAAAGAGCCGGTATCAATTTAAAAAAACATACAGATGTCCGGCCCGGGCCAGGGAAGGCTTGACAGGTGCTGTTTGTGCCTGCACTTAAGCCTGTAATCGACTTGGCTGAAAGATGTTGGAAGTTGCGAACCATGGGAACATCCCGCCCCCCTCTGAATATTATCATGTGCGCACCGCGCGGGTTTTGTGCGGGCGTTGATCGGGCCATTCAGATTGTTGAACTGGCGCTGCAAAAATATGGTGCGCCGGTTTATGTGCGCCATGAGATTGTTCACAACAGATATGTGGTGGAAGATCTCAAGGCCAAAGGCGCGGTTTTCGTGGAGGAACTCAATGAAATACCTGAAACCCGCCAGCCGGTTATTTTTTCCGCCCACGGGGTGGCCAAATCCGTGCCTGAAGAAGCGCAAGCCCGCAATATGTTCTATCTTGATGCCACCTGTCCCCTGGTGTCCAAGGTTCACACCGAAGCTGAACGCCTGTGGGCACGGGGTTTTGAGATTATTCTTATCGGCCACAAGGGCCATGCGGAAGTTGTCGGCACTATGGGGCAATTGCCCAGCGGTGCGGTAAAGTTGATTGAAACTTTGCAGGATGTGGAAACCCTCACGCCAGAAAATGCCGATGCGCTTGCCTTTGTTACTCAAACCACATTGTCGGTTGACGATACGGCTGAAATTGTTGCTGCCCTGAAACAGCGTTTCCCCGCCATACAGGCACCGCGCAAGGAAGATATCTGTTATGCCACCACCAACCGGCAGGCGGCGGTAAAAGAGATTGCCGGGCGTTGCGATGCCTTGATAGTGGTGGGTTCACCGAACAGTTCAAACTCTCAGCGCCTGGTGGATGTGGCTCAACGTGCGGGATGTAAAAAGGCGTGGTTGATACAAAGCGCTGCAGAACTGGACTGGTCGAGATTTGCTGCCATTTCAACATTGGGAATCACCGCAGGTGCCTCGGCCCCGGAAGTTCTTGTTGAAGAGATTATTGGCGTATTGAAACAACGGTTTGAGGTAAGTGTCGAGGTGGTGAGAACCGCGAATGAATCAATTTCTTTCAAGCTGCCGCGCCAGTTGCGCAGCGACGCGGCCGAATAAATGGCGGTCTATACCGAAGTTCGCGATGATGAACTGAATACGTTCATCGACACCTATGATATCGGCACGGTGACGTCGTGCAAGGGCATCGCCGAAGGGGTTGAAAATACCAACTACCTGCTCAAAACCGACCAAAATGATTTTATCCTGACGCTGTATGAAAAACGGGTGGATAGCAAGGATCTGCCTTTTTTCATCAATCTCATGGAGCATCTTGCTGCCAGTAACATTGCCTGCCCGACACCGATCAAAGACCGCGAAGGCAGGGTCTTGCGCCAACTGGCGGGCAGGCCGTGTGCGCTTATTTCATTTCTCCAGGGCATGTGGGTGCGCCGCCCGCTGCCAAATCATTGTGCCGAACTTGGCAGGGCCATGGCAGAAATGCATCTTGCAACACAGGAGTTTAATGGCGCGCGGGTGAATTCGCTTTCGCTCAACGACTGGCGTCCGTTGTTCGAGCAGTCGAAGTCACAGGCGGACGTCGTGCAGACCGGGCTGGTTGCGGAAATTGAAGAAGAACTGAGCCGGCTGGAAACACAGTGGCCGCGAGGATTGCCGCAGGGAATTATCCACGCGGACCTGTTTCCCAATAATGTTTTTTTTATCGGTGACAGGCTTTCCGGCATAATTGATTATTATTTTGCCTGCACAGATGCGCTTGTCTACGACATCGCCATTTGCCTCAATGCCTGGTGTTTTGAGCATGATGGTTCCTTCAACATCACCAAGGCCCGCGCCATGTTGAGCGCCTATCAGGCGGTAAGACCACTGTCACAAGCTGAATTTGACGCTCTGCCTTTGATGGCGCGCGGGGCAACTTTGCGATTTTTGCTGACCCGCCTTTATGATTGGCTCAACACCCCGGCGGGCGCCATGGTGAAACCGCACGATCCGCTCGAATATCTGCGCAAATTACGCTTTCACAAGCACATTGAAAGTGCCAGCGAATACGGCCTTGATTTATGACATCTTCAAACGAAAACACCAATGCAGTGACAATCTACACCGATGGCGCATGCTCGGGAAATCCCGGCCCCGGGGGGTGGGGTGCGATTTTGCTTTATGGTGAGCATGAGCGCGAATTATGCGGTGGCAGACTTGCAACCACCAACAACCAGATGGAACTCCTGGCGGCAATTGAGGCGCTGAGTGCTTTGAAACGCGCCTGCGACATAGATCTCTATACCGATTCTGTTTACGTCAAAGACGGCATTACCAAGTGGATTGAAAACTGGAAGAAAAACGGCTGGCGCACAGCAGCAAGAAAACCGGTAAAGAACACTGATTTATGGCAGGCACTGGATCAGGCGCTTGTACGCCATCAGGTGCGCTGGCACTGGGTAAAAGGGCACGCCGGTCACCCGCTCAATGAACGCGCAGACGAACTCGCCAGAGCAGGAATGGCACCATTTCAATACAAATAGAGGCGCTTTTTAGAGGCGCTCAAGCGGCGCGCAGCCTGCACTCGCGGTCGCTCGTTAGTCC
>CAZVAZ010000199.1:0-4847 GCA_964625235.1 uncultured Hyphomicrobiales bacterium | reverse complement strand
TATTACGGCCTCAAGAAAGGTTCGTGGAAACATTGGGCGCGTGTATGGGATGTTGAGTATGATTACCTGTTGGGCAATTTTGCTTCAGAAAAACTGATGCAGTCCAAAGGCATGCCGGTTTCGCGCTGGATTGATGGTGTATTGACACCGAAAGACAAAATTGATCAGCCCGATAATCTGAAAGCCATGGTGTTCTGGGGACATGCTCCCAACTCACAGACACGATTGCCGGAAATGCGTACAGCAATGAAGATGCTGGACCTTCTGGTTGTGATTGATCCTTATCCCACCATGACAGCGGTTTTGCATGATCGCCAGGATGGGGTTTATCTGTTGCCTGCCGCAACCCAGTATGAAACGTACGGGTCTGTGACAGCCTCCAACCGGTCATTGCAGTGGCGCGACAAAGTTGTCGATCCATTGTTTGAATGCCTGCCGGATCACACCATCATGTATAAATTCGCCAAGAAATTCGGCTTTGCTGACCAGATGTTCAAAAACATCAAGGTCACTGATGACGAGCCATTGGTTGAAGATGTGACGCTGGAATTCAACAAAGGCATGTGGACAATCGGCTATACCGGACAATCACCGGACCGGCTGAAAGCACATATGGCCAACCAGCACACATTTGACAAGACAACATTGCAAGCGCGTGGTGGTCCTATCGATGGTGAATATTATGGTCTGCCCTGGCCGGCATGGGGCACGGCTGAAATGGGTCATCCAGGTACACCTAACCTGTATGATACTTCCAAGCCCGTGGCTGAAGGCGGTCTTTGTTTCCGCGCCCGTTACGGTGTTGAACGCAACGGTGTAAATCTTCTTGCTGAAGGCTCTTACCCAGTCGGTTCGGAAATTGAGGATGGATATCCTGAATTTACCATGGCCATGCTTCAAAAACTTGGATGGGATGGTGATCTGACAGCGGACGAAAAATCAGCAATTGATGCTGTTGCCGGTGAAAAGACAAACTGGAAGACGGACTTGTCCGGCGGTATCCAGCGTGTCGCCATCAAACACGGGTGCGCACCGTTTGGAAATGCGAAAGCCCGCGTGGTTGTGTGGACTTTCCCCGATCCTGTACCGCTTCATCGTGAGCCGCTGTATACACCGCGTCGCGATCTGTTGCCGAAATACATGACTTACAAAGATCGTCAACAGTTCCGTCTGCCGACCTATTACGAGAGCATCCAGAAGAATGATTATTCAAAAGATTTCCCGATCATTCTAACTTCTGGCCGTCTTGTTGAATACGAAGGTGGCGGTGATGAATCACGGTCGAACAAGTGGCTGGCTGAACTGCAACAGGATATGTTTGTTGAAATCAATATTGTTGATGCAAACAATCTTGGCATTCGTGATGGATCAATGGTCTGGGTCAATGGTGCGCCTACCCATGATGGCAAACAGGGTGGCCGTATCAAAGTCAAGGCAATGATCACGGAACGGGTCTCAAAGGGCCTATGCTTCCTGCCGTTCCATTTTGCCGGCCATTTTCAAGGCGAGGACCTGCGCGACAAGTATCCACCGGGTGCTGATCCCTATGTATTGGGTGAAGCGGGCAACACAGCTCAGACCTATGGTTACGATGTTGTAACAAACATGCAGGAAACCAAAGCCACACTCTGTAACATTGAAAAAGCCTAGGGAGAGAACGTTATGGCACGGATGAGATTCCTTAGTGACGCTGAACGTTGCGTTGAATGCAATGCCTGCGTCACAGCCTGTAAGAACGAAAATGAAGTCCCCTGGGGCATCAACCGGCGTCGCGTCGTCACCATTAGTGACGGCAAGCCGGGTGAGCGTTCGATATCGATCGCTTGCATGCATTGCTCGGATGCACCGTGTATTGCGGTGTGTCCGGTGGACACTATCTACCAGACGGAAATCGGCATTGTGCTGCATTCCAAAGACCTGTGTATCGGGTGTGGATATTGTTTCTATGCATGTCCTTTCGGAGCACCTCAATTTCCGCAAACTGGAAACTTCGGTTCCCGGGGCAAAATGGACAAATGTACATTCTGCGCTGGCGGGCCTGAAGAAGAAAACAGCGAATTTGAGTTCCGCAAATATGGTCGTAACCGCATAGCGGAAGGCAAATTGCCGCTGTGTGCCGAGTTGTGCTCAACCAAAGCACTGCTTGCCGGTGACGGTGATGTTGTATCGGACATCTATCGCGAACGCGTAGTCAATCGCGGGTTTGGCGCTGGTGCCTGGGGATGGGGTCGTGCTTATCCCACCAGCGGTAGTTGATCGCATAAAAATCTCAAGGGTGCCGGCGCCAAGCGGGCACCCTTGAATTTACCCGGAAATATTGTAAAAATCAGCGGTCTCACCGGTGATCTTTAGAGGTGTAGATCGGTGCAAACCGATTTGTCTGCATCTTTGCGAAATTGTAAAATCGTTGGAAAAATCCTCGGATAAAGCAATTTTAATTCGGGCAGTTCTGACATAGACGATTTTTAGGAGGGCGCTTTAATGCCCAGGTCCACCACATTTGTAGCGACGATGACAAAGAACACTGCTGCATACGCCAGAAAAAGTGCCGCAATGTTTTTGCTGGCGTTTATGGCCATGTTTTTAACAGGCGGTTTTAGCCAAACAGGGTCATCGGCTCAGGCCCAGACGCAAGCACAGACTCAAAATTCTCAGTCTCTTGCCGGAGCGCCTTTGGGCAATAATTCAGATTCTGACTTGTGGCGCGCTGTAAAACGCGGCGACCGGGGCAGTGTTTCCATTACGGACAAAAAATCCGGCGTACTGATCCAATCCAGTGGCCAGATTTTTCGCGACATACGTAACGGCCCAATGTTTACCTATGGGGCCGTAGCCATCATAGGTGTCATTGCCCTTTTGTCCCTGTTCTATATGTTGCGCGGGCGTATCCGCATAGACAGCGGCAAAAGCGATATAACCATTAACCGTTTCAATTCTTTTGAGCGTTTTTCGCATTGGCTCCTGGCAGTTTCTTTTGTCATTCTCGGCCTGTCAGGCCTCAACATGATCTATGGCAAATTCCTGCTTACCCCGCTGTTTGGTAAAGACGGTTACGCCGACATTGCCATGGCTGGCAAGTGGCTGCATAATTTTGTCGCTTTCGCCTTTATTCTCGGACTGGTGTTTATTTTAATTTTGTGGATCAGACACAATTTTCCCAACAGGCATGACGTAATCTGGCTGCTGAAAGGCGGCGGCATGTTTACCAGGGGCACTCATCCACCGGCAAAGAAATTCAATGCCGGGCAGAAAATCCTGTTCTGGCTGATTATTGTGGCCGGTGGTTCAATAAGTCTTTCCGGCATTTCGTTGATGTTTCCGTTTCAATTATCATTGTTCGCCGACACGTTCGAAATTATAAACCGGCTTGGATTTAATCTGCCGACAGAATTGACCGGCATTGAGGAAATGCAGCTGTCTTTAGTCTGGCACTCTGTCGTCAGTATTTTTATGGTCTGTGTCATCATCGCCCATATTTACATCGGCAGTGTCGGCATGGAAGGTGCGTTCGACGCCATGGGCTCTGGCGAGGTTGATAAAAACTGGGCCAAAGAGCATCACTCCGTATGGGTTGAGGAGCTTGATAGCAAAGAGCAGGCAAAGGCAGCTTCGAGGCAGGCTGCCGCAGAATAGGACATGCAGGACCAAATTCATGTGCTGGACATATGGTGTCAAAAAATCCGGTTTTCTTGATTTTTGCTCAATTTCCAGCGTCCTGACAGGCGTTTTTATCCTGCTGCTTATTTCCCTGCCTTCGTCACCGGTCACCGCCGAAGTGCAGGGACATGGCGGACCTGTAAAATCAATTATGATGTCCAGCGACGGCTATACCGCTCTAACCGGCTCCTTTGATTATACTGTTATTTACTGGGCAATTTCACCCACCGGCTCCAAAATAATCAAACGTCTCATCGGCCATGATGGTGCGGTTAATGCGGTGGCGTTCGTGCCGGGCAATGCGCTGGCCCTGTCAGGCAGTGATGATGGCACGGTGGGGCTGTGGCAGCTGGGGGACTTGAAACTCCTGACCCGTCTTAAGGGACATAAGGCCAAAGTATCCGATGTAGCAGCATCGCCTGATGGCCGGATAGCTGCGTCCGCCTCGTGGGACAGCACCATCCGCTTGTGGGATATTGAAGCAAAAGCCCAAATTGCTGTCCTCAAAGGCCATCGCGGCACTATCAACTCAATTTCTTTTTCCATCGACGGGAAATTCCTTTTTTCCGGTGGCTATGACGGCACCGTGAAAATGTGGGATGCTGTAGGTGGTGAATTTATCCGCACCATTTACAAGCATGGCTGGGGCATTAATGTGGTACAGATACTGCCCGATAATCTGAACCTGTTTATCGGTACCCTTGATGGCGCCGTCAATATTCTGGAGATTGAAAGCGGCAAAATCACCCGTCGTCTCAAGCCCCATGAAGGCCCGGTTCTGGCGGGCTTTGTTGCCGCCGAAAGCGGTCTTGCCGCCACCAGCGGTGGCGACGGCAAGATACATGTGTGGTCTATGGAAACCTGGAAACTGCTGTATCAGTATGACGATCCCTACCGCCCGATCTGGGCATTGTCATTTTCCAAAAACAACCGGAAAGTGCTATACGGCGGTTTGGATGAACATGTGCTCGAATGGGATTTTAACAACGATAAACAGTTTGATGTGGCCAGAAGAAAAATCCCGCGACGGTTTCAGTTTGTCAATGATGAAGACCTCGGCACCCGCCAGTTTGCCCGCAGGTGTTCCGTGTGTCATACAGTAGCACCGGATGGCGGCAATCGTGCCGGGCCATCGCTCTACAGAATTTACGGCAGGCGCGCTGGCACCCGCGAAGGCTATGTCTATTCCA
>CAZVAZ010000198.1:0-4849 GCA_964625235.1 uncultured Hyphomicrobiales bacterium | reverse complement strand
GACAAATTGGCGAACGGGTGGACGTGCCTGGCCTTCAGATATGGAAATAATCCGGCCCAGTTTGCTGTTGGTGGCGGCCACATAGATTTCGACCTTGCGAAGCGCGTCTTCAACGGCACGTTTGCGGGCAAAATCCTGCAATTTTTGCGGCTTGTCTATGGCAAAGGAAATTCCGTTGATCTGGTTGGCACCCAGCGTAATCATCTTATCAAGAATGCCGCCAAGCTTCTCGCGCTGGCGCACGGTAATATGAACCTGATTTCCCACCCGATACCCGATAATTTTAGGCGGATTTTGACGGTTTTTCTGGTCGTAAAAATAGGTGGGATTAACCGAAAACCCGGAAGTTCGAATGTCTTTGGCGCCAATACCTGCAGCTTTAAGACCGGCGATTATTCGGGTCATTGCAGCGGAGTTGGATTGCAGCGCTTTTGCGGCCGTTTTAGCCTGTGACACCACCCCGCTGATTATCCGTGCAATGTCGGGAGTGGCACTGATTTCGCCCAGACCTGTGATTGAGATAACAGCTTTCGATTTGTTTTCTTCAGCGCGAGAAGGTGAACTGACGACAAGAAGTATGCTTAAAGCAAGAGCGCTGGTTCGCCAAAGGCCTGGCAGGTGACTGTTCATGGTCAATGTCCCCGAAATTAAGTTGAGTATCACGATGGCTGCAAATAATCATATCCCATTGAAGGCAGATTAAGACGCCAATAGGGCACAGTATATACACAACAGGTTTTGGTCCCGGTAAAATTTCAACAAATCGCCAGTTTTTCTTTGTCTTCTGCCTGTGTTCGGTGTAGGCACAACCCCGGGGCCTGTAGCTCAGTTGGTTAGAGCCGACCGCTCATAACGGTCTGGTCGCAGGTTCGAGTCCTGCCGGGCCCACCATTCAGTCATATCAATTCAGATACCTTTGTGCCGCTTGGTGAAAGTGCCCCACATTGCGGGGACTTAGCGCCACCATGGGGGGTGTCACTGAGTTACCGTGACAACCTCTTCAATAAGACCGCGGTAGCCCGAGTACATGTTGTGCGAGGTAATTCAGGATCATGTTTGTGGAAATGGGTGCCGTGCGGGAAAGCCGGGCATCGCGCCATTTACGTTCGATATCGTATTCAACCGCAAAGGCAAAGCCGCCATATGTTGTGAAACAGGCTTCCGCACATTCCCAGGCAGCTTCGGACGCCAGCAATCGCGACATATTGGCTTCTGCACCACAAGGCATATGTGCATCGAACATGGCGCTGGCTTTTCGTACCATAAGGTCAGCGGCCTCCAGTTGGGCGTAGCCCTGGGCAATCGGGAACTGGATCCCCTGATTTTGACCAATGGGGCGTCCAAAGACCTCGCGCTCATTGGCATATTTCACTGCTTTTTCGATAAAGTAACGGCCATTGCCGATTGATTCAGCCGCAACCAGGCAGCGCTCGGCATTCATGCCATCGAGTATATAGCGAAAGCCTTTGCCTTCTTCGCCAATTAAGGCATCACCGGGAATGGGTACATTGTCGAAAAACACCTCGCAGGTATTGTGGTTGATCATGGCTTTGATCGGCTTTATTTCACATCCATTTTTCTGGGCTTCGCGCAGATCAATCAGGAAGGTGGAAATACCATCGGTGCGTTTTTCACATTCGTCTGCTGGCGTGGTGCGGGCCAGCAACAGCATTAAATCAGAGTGTGCCGCCCGGCTGGTCCAGACTTTTTGACCATTGATCACGTAACCGTTGCCTTGCCGGTCGGCGCGCGTCTTAAGCTGTGTGGTGTCCGAACCTGTTGTCGGCTCGGTGACGCCGAACGCCTGCAGGCGCAACTCGCCTCTGGCGATTTGCGGTAGAAAATACTCTTTTTGTTCTTTGGAGCCATGGCGCAATATCGTGCCCATTGTATACATCTGTGCATGGCCGGGGCTGGCATTGCAACCGGTGGCATTAATGGTTTCAAGGATGACGCCGCCACCGCGAACAGGCAATCCGGTACCGCCATATTCTTCCGGGATCAATGCCGCGAGATACCCCGCCGCAGTAAGGGCTTCGATAAATTCAGTTGGGTAACTTGTCTCCGGTGGCTGGTCTTCCAGCCCTTGCCAGTATTTCCCCGGGAAATTTGAACACAAAGCTCTTACCTGCTCGCGGATTTCCGGATAATCCTCAACAACAGAAATTGTCGGTTCACATTCAGACATATATTTCCTCAACTTTGCTGTTTTTGGTTTCCAGAGATTTCAGGCAGCGTTTGATGCTGCAACAAAACCAAGCGGTGGCCCGGCGGTAACGAAAGTTCCCTGAGTTGGCTCACCGTCAAGGTGGCGGATCATCAACTCGCGTGTTGCCATCAGGGCATCAAGGTCAATGCCGGTTTTCATGCCGCCTGCTTCCAGCATGAAAACCAGATCCTCGGTGACGATATTACCACTGGCACCGGGTGCATAAGGACATCCGCCCAAACCGCCAAGACAGGAATCGAGCTCACGAACGCCCGCTTCAAGAGCGGCAAAGGCATTGGCGAGGCCGAGGCCGCGGGTGTCGTGAAAATGCGCACCTACCGGCACATCCTTGCCGATTGTGCGATAAAGTTCATCGAACAGGTCTTTAACCTGGCGCGGGTTGGCAAAGCCTACGGTATCGGCGACACTGAGCCTGTCCGCCCCCAGTTTCAAAAGCTGCTCGGCCTGCCACATGACATCGCGCACCGGCACCGGGCCGGAAATTGTGCAGCCAAACGAGGTGGCCAAACCACCTGTTATGACTGTTTTGCGCTCCGGGTCGGCCTGATTGCGATACTCAACAATCTTGCGGAAACCTTCCAGAGATTCGGCAATGGTGCGGTTGATGTTGGATTTGTTGTGCGCCTGGGATACGGACATCACCACACCGATTTGATGGGCACCCGAAAGGATAGCGTTTTGGGCACCTTTAAGATTAGGAACAAGAACGGCAACGGTGAGGTCGGGAATTTCCAGAGACTGTCTGACCACGTCCGCTGTGTCAGCCATTTGCGGCAACAGGTCCGGGCGCACGAACGAGCCCACCTGAATTTGTGGCACGCCGGCGGCGGCTTCGGACTTGATCCAGTCAATTTTGGCTTGTGTCGGGAAGATGGTTTTTATGCTTTGCAGGCCGTCGCGCGGTCCAACTTCATGTACCAGAACATCGATGTCATCGCCCATGTTAACACACCTCTTATTTACCGGTAAATTTCGGTTTGCGTTTTTCGTTGAATGCCAGAATACCTTCCAGCCGGTCAGCCATCGGCACCAGTTGATTGTAGGCTTCAAGTTCAAACTGATAACCATTGAAACGGTCAATCTGTGTAGCGACAGAGATTGACCGTTTGGCACGCATGACCGATTGTGGCGCATTGTCGGCTATTATACGTGCTGTATCGAGTACAGAATTGATGAGGTCATCGGGTTGGCAGACTTTGTTCACCAGCCCCCATTTTTCGGCATCTTCGACAGAGAACGGACGGCCTGTGAGGATGATCTCCTTGGCGCGGCGCTCGCCCACGGCATGGGGCAGGTTTTGCGTGCCCATGGCTCCGGGCATAATGCCAAGTGTTACTTCGGTAAGGGCAAAACGCGCAGTGGTTGAGGCATAGGCAAAGTCAGAATTCAGCACCATTTCGCAGCCACCTGCATAAGCAGGGCCGTTGACAGCGGCAATTACCGGCATCGGACACATGCGCTGGGCATGCACACCTTGTTCAAAAATAGCGTGCTGGCGCTGCCATTGCTGATCGCTCATGCCTTTGCGTTCTTTCAGATCACCTCCGGCGCAAAAAACCTTGCCGATCCCGGTCATCACCACGCAACGATACTCTTCCCCATCCACATACAGGCCTTCGAAAACTTCTTTGAGTTCCAGGCCCATGGCGGTGTTTTTGGCATTGGCAAAATCCGGGCGGTTGAGCGTAATCAGCAAGATGTGATCATCAATACGTTTCACTTTTATGGTTTCAAAATCGTCGCGCATCAGCTCTTGTTCTTTATCTTGGCGTTATGCTCGCCCAAGGCTGGGGCAACGCGGCTCAACTGTGGTCTGATTTTGTCGAAACTTAAAGGCAGGCCCATTTGCAGCGGCGTGTCATCGGTGATTTTCTGGATAATGCCCAATGCTTTTGTCTGTTCGTCTGCCATCATCTGCCTGGTATCCCTTACCGGGGCTGAAGGCACGCCTGCTTGATCAAACCTGCCGCGCCAGTAATCGCATGTTTCGGCCAGCAAAACAGGATCCATGAGCTGGTTGAGGGCGGCCACATTCTTGTAACGGGTCATATTTTCTCTGAAGCGCTCGTCGGTGATCCATTCAGGGTGGCCCAATACTTTGGCTAATCTTTCAAACAGATTGTTGTTGGGGGCGGCAACAATCAGGTAGCCATCGGCACATTCATACGCCTGATAGGGCGCCATGCCGCGCGCTGTTGTGCCCTGGCGTTCTGGTGTTTTTCCGGTGACCTGCATGTTGGCCATTGAGCTTGCCATCCAGCCCAGTGAAGTTTCATAAAGCGAGGCATCGACAATACAGCCTTTTCCTGTTTCAATTCTTTTATTCAAGGCGGCCAGAATGCCAATAGCGCACCACATGCCGGTGCCCATATCAATGATCGACGGGCCGACACGCACAGGCGGGCGGCCAATTTCCCCCGTCACACTCATAATGCCGCTAAGAGCCTGCATCAACGGGTCATACCCGGGTTGATCTTTCAACGGACCGGTGTTGCCAAAGGGCCAGAGATTGCAATAAATCAAACTTTCATTTTCCGAGGTCAGCGTGTCGGCGTCCAATTTATAGCGATTGATGGTGCCGGGGCGTAAATTCTGAATAACCACATCTGCTTTGGTAAC
>CAZVAZ010000197.1:0-4882 GCA_964625235.1 uncultured Hyphomicrobiales bacterium | reverse complement strand
CAACGTAAAAATAAACACCTAGTCTTCCTGTGTCTGCGACACCAGTTCATGGCCGGATTCGTTGCAGTAGTGGGGGAAATCTATTACTGATGCCGGGTCGGTGGTTTGCACGATCAGGGTGGCGCCCGGTGGCATGGACAGCATTTTTTTGCGCGCTTTGAGCACTGGCAAAGGGCATTGCAGGCCTCTTACATCGAGTTTTTCGCTTGTTTTTGACATCACCGTCCTTTTCGCGCCCACGCCTGTTGATTTGCTATCATATATGGGCTGAACCGGCTAAGATATAGTTCTAGAACTTATTAATTACGGCAGTCTTTCATGAGTGACAAACAGCCTTTGCGGGAATTTGAAATTTCGCCTGACCCGGATGATCCGCGTCTGAGCCAGTTGGTTGCGGGTATTGATCACGAGGGCAAGCCGGTTGAGACGCAAGTTGTGATTGAGCGGCCGTTGACGCTATATCTTAATTCACAGGAAATCGTCACCATGATGACCATTGGTGACCAGCCCGAGATGCTGGCGGTGGGCTATCTGCATAATCAGAACATGCTCAAACTGGATGATGAGATTACCGGCATTGATTATGATGATGACTTGCAAGTCGTGGTGGTCAGAACCATGATCGAGACCAATTTTGAGGAAAAGCTGAAGAAGAAAACCCGCACATCGGGTTGTGCCCAGGGGACGATTTTTGGTGATGTAATGGAGAGTTTTGCCGAGAAGGAACTGGCGGCAAATGCTGTTTTGAAAACTTCGTGGCTTTATGCCATTACCCGGAAAATCAACACGCAGCCATCGCTCTATCTCAAGGCCGGGGCCATTCATGGTTGTGCGCTGTGTGTTGAGGACAGGCCTTTAGTCTATATGGAAGATGTGGGGCGTCATAATGCGGTTGATAAAATTGCCGGCTTCATGTTCCTCAACAATATCTCATGCGATGACAAGATTTTCTATACCACCGGGCGGCTGACCAGCGAGATGGTGATAAAATGCGTGCATATGGGTATTCCCATTCTGGCCTCGCGTTCGGGCTTCACCGCCTGGGGAGTGGACCTCGCGCGGCAGGCAAATCTCACACTCATTGGACGTGCGCGCGGCAAGCGCTTTGTTGCGCTGGCGGGTGAACAGCGCATTGACTATGATACAGATATTTCAGCGATCAGCGATGAGGCGCAAAAACACCAGCGTAAAGGTGCGTTATCATGATTGTTGGTGTTCTGCTGGCGGGTGGCCAGTCGCGGCGCATGGGTGGTGGTGACAAAACCCTCAACGATCTTGCCGGCAGGCCATTGCTGGCTCATGTAGTGGAACGGGCGCAGCCTCAGGTGGGCACTCTCATTTTGAATGCAAATGGTGACCCTGTGCGCTTTGCTGAATATTCCCTGCCGGTTGTCGCTGATACGGTGGACGGCTTTGTCGGCCCCCTGGCCGGGGTGTTGACGGGGCAGGAATGGGCGCACGATAATGAACCTGATGCCAAGTGGGTGGTGACAATGGCAACGGATACGCCGTTTTTTCCGAACGATCTGGTAGCGCGTTTTGCAGCGGCAATTGAGGAAAACAACGCTGATATGGCGATGGCAACATCCAGCGGCAATCGCCATCCGGTGTTTGGTATGTGGCCAATTAGACTGGCGGATGATTTGCGCCATGCTCTGGTTGTTGATGGGGTGAGGAAAGTTTTGCACTGGACGGATCGCTTCAATCTGGTGCAGGTGGATTTTTCCGTCGACCCGTGTGATCCGTTTTTTAACGTCAACCGACCGGAAGATTTGCAACAGGCAAAAACAATAATCAGGGAGAAAATGGTTTGAGCACGCCTATGTTCGGGGTTGCCGGGTTTAAAAACTCAGGCAAAACCACGCTTACATCGCGACTGGTGACAGAACTCACCGCGCGAGGGTATAGAGTATCCACCATCAAGCATGCACATCATGGTTTTGATCTCGACCAGAAGGGTCGCGACAGTTTTATTCATCGCCAGGCCGGCGCCCATGAAGTTGCCATTGTTTCAGGTTCGCGCTGGGCTATCCTGCATGAACTGCGCGGAAGCGAAGAGCCGACATTTGAAGATATGCTGGCGCGTTTGAGCCCGTGTGACATCGTTATTGTTGAAGGCTTCAAGCGCGAGGCTTACCCGAAGATTGAAGTTAGACGCCTTGATCTGGATCATCCCGCGTTAGCCCCTGATGATGTAAATATAGTGGCTATAGCCTGTGATGACCCACTTGTTGGCGAAAGCGTTCCGGTGTTTACTCGCGATGATGCTGAAAAAATTACAGATTTTATCCTTGATCATATAGGCCTGCGTAAATCATGACGGTAAATGACGGACAAAGACGGCTTTTGGATGATTGCTTTTTGCATGACCAGGACCGGCTGCGCCATGATGAGGCCCTGGGGATTTTACGCAAGCGAATTTCGCCGATTGCAGGTTTTGAAAGCGTTAATTTGACAGATGCCCATGGCCGCATTCTCGCCGATGATGTGGTGGCTCCCCGTAATATTCCAGCCTTTGATAATGCTGCTGTGGATGGCTATGCGCTTGCCTTTGTCGATATTGATCCTGACAATGAAACACGACTGCCGGTGAGCATGCGCATTCCCGCCGGGGCGGTGCCGGAAACAGCGTTAAAATCCGGCACCACAGCGCGTATTCTTACCGGGGCGCAAGTACCGCAAGCTGCTGATACGATTATCATGCAGGAAGATGTCTCTATTGAAGATAATGGTGACGTCTCTTTTCCGGCGGGCATCAAAAAAGGTATCAACCTGCGCAAGGCCGGTGAAGACCTGGGTGCGGGCAAAATTGTGGTGGCTGCCGGTGAAATATTGAGAGCGCCGGAGCTTACCGCTATAGCTTCATGCGGGTGCGATCAACTGACCTGCTTCAAACGTCTGAGCGTCGGGCTTTTATCCACCGGCGATGAAATTATCCGCCCGGGCACGCCTTTTGCCTCTGGCAATGTATATGATGCCAATTATTTCCTGATGCAATCGCTGATCACGTCTACCGGTGCCAATGTCAGCGACCTTGGTATAGCGTCCGACAAGGCAGAAGATGTTGAACGTTTACTGGTGGATGCGGCAAAAAAATATGATGTCATCATTACCAGCGGCGGGGCCAGCCGCGGTGAAGAAGATCATGTAGTGGAAACCATCAACCGGATTGGCACATTGCATAGCTGGCAACTGGCGATAAAACCGGGTCGGCCGATGAGTTTCGGCCAGATTGATGACAAAGTTATTTTGGGCCTGCCGGGAAACCCGGTCGCCGTCATGGTGTGCTTCATGCTCTATGTGCGGCCTTTGCTGCTACGCCTTGGCGGTGGCAGTTGGGTAACGCCGCAGCGCTACTATGTACCTGCCGCCTTCACCATCAAACGCAAGAAAACCGATCGCCGCGAATTTTTGCGCGGCTGGATAGAAGAAGGTGAAAAAGGCCAGCCACAGGTGCATAAATACCCCAGTGACGGCAGCGGGCTTATATCGTCGTTGCGCGCAGCCAACGGTCTGATTGAGCTCGACGAGAGTGTTACTCGAGTTTTGCCCGGGGATATGGTAGCCTTTATCCCGTTTCCAGAACTTGGCATACTGCCGCGCTAATCCGGAGAACACAACGTTGGGACTATTTGATCGCATCCGTTCGGAGTATCTTTATTTCACCGGCGCCTTGCGCATGCTCAAGCGGCTGAAACCGTTACAGAAAAATCCCAACTCGACGCTAAGCGATACCATCAGCCGACTGGCTGAGGTGCATAGAGACCGCATTGCATTTTATTACCTCGATGAAACCGTCAGCTATGGCGAGCTGGAATGGCGCGCTAACCGCTATGCCCATTGGGCGCAGTCTATTGGTGTCAAAAAAGGTGACGTTGTTGGTTTGTTGATGCCCAACAAGCCGGAATATGTCATCGCCTGGCTCGGTATTATTCGTGCTGGCGGTGTGGCCGCCCTGCTCAATACCAACCTTACCGAGAATTCACTTGCTCATTGTATTTCGATTGTTGGTGCCAAACATCTGATTGTCGATGTTGAACTGGAGCAAAACCTTGTCTCCGCCCTGCCTCATCTTTATACGCCACCGGTTATCTGGGCGTGGGGTGGGGCCATCAGGAACGCTGAAAATCTTGATGAAGCTCTGGAAAAAGCATCTGCCACACCTCTTGAAGCTGCTGATAAACCAGCGCTCACAATTAACGATCCCGCCCTTTATATCTACACCAGCGGCACCACTGGCCTGCCCAAGGCTGCCAATATCAGCCATTACCGCGTACAATCAATCATGAACGGTTTTTCAGCCGCTGTGAATGCCAAGCCTGAAGACCGCATGTATATCGCCATGCCGCTCTATCATTCCAGTGGCGGTGTACTGGCACTGGGAACGGTTTTGACCGTGGGCGGGGCGGCTATTTTGCGTGATACTTTTTCCGCCCGCAACTTCTGGTCCGATTGCGTCAAATATGAAGCCACCATGTTTCAGTATATCGGTGAATTGTGCCGCTATCTGCTCAATTGCCCGCCCGATGAATTTGAGAATAAACACAAGATCAGACTGTGTTGCGGCAACGGGTTGCGCCCCGATATCTGGGAAAAATTTCGCGACCGGTTTGGTCTTGACAGGATCCTCGAGTTTTACGGGGCGACCGAAGGCAATGTGGTGTTGCTCAACTATGACAGCAAACCGGGGTCTGTGGGGCGTATTCCAAAGTGGGCCGAGAAGATTTTCAACACCGAAATTGTCGAGTTTGATACCGAGAAAGAAGCGGCTGCCAGGGGGCCTGACGGGTTTTGCATAAAATGCTCTCCCGGCATCGTCGGCGAGGTGATTGGCAAGGTGATTGACAGCCCTAAAAATCCCACCAACCGATTTGATGGCTAT
>CAZVAZ010000196.1:0-4887 GCA_964625235.1 uncultured Hyphomicrobiales bacterium | reverse complement strand
CCGCGAGCTGGTAGCGTGCGCCTGATGTATCGTTTGTCTCGATGTTTGCGCGCGCCGCACTGATCCTGAACAGGGCCTTTAACTCATCGGGAAAATTCTTCAGAGAGCTTTCCCCTTTGGAAAAACTCTTGCGCGCCTGCGCCCAGTTACCATCAGCAACTTCAAGCAATCCAATCCACAGCTTGGTCTCATTGTCGCGCGCCAGCCCCTGTGATACCAGATCAAACCTTGCCGCCTTCAGGCGATACATCATCAGATTGGCCACACCGCGCAAGGCATGATACTTGGGATCATTTTCAATCTTTGGATTGATCCGTTTTAGAATTTCCAGAGTGCCAAGCGCTTCTGCGCCAAGCTGATTGCCGACATAAAGCTGTGCCAGTTCCATGCGCGAGGCCATGGTGTATTTCAATTCCGATTTCGAAGCGATGTCTCGTTCCAGTTGGGAGCGGCGGTTATTAAACCGCGGACGCCCGCCTTGAGCCCATTTGGCAAAGTCTATGTTGCCGGACAGGGAAATATCGACCACCTTTTGGGCTACCCGATTGGCCGAGGTGCCGTCGACACGGGACAACATCAATCCTTCATCTCGAGTAATCACCACGTTGTCGGAATTCAAATTGATTTTCAAGTCATCAATTGAAGGCTTAACGGCAATGCCCTGGGCGGTGATGATTGTCGAAAACTCAACAAATTTTTGAACCCTGACTATCCCCTGCGGCGGCCCCAGTGCTGTTACAACGGCTATTTGATCACCGACTTCAGGATCTTTGAACTGGTGCAGGCGAACGGGGTTTTTGAGATTGAAGGTAATTTTGGTGCGGCCGTCCGAGCGGTTTCCAGACACCAGAGAAACAGGTTCAACCGGTGATGCGATAAAATCACCAACGCTCAGCAGCCATCGAGTGTCCTGCCTGGTTACGCTGGCCAAAGAGGGGCGGCTCAATTGCAGCAACAGGGCAACGGTGTCCTTTGTTGAGATGATGTTATAGTCTGCAATACGATCAAATTTTGTTTCTCCGTTATCCAACGCACTCATGTCCAGTTTGCGGCTCGTATCAAAAACCACCCACAAGGCCTCGCCGCGCTGAAAGACTGCAGCGGGGACATCCTGTGTGAACGGGAAATTCAACTGTATATTGCCAGCGACGAGATCGGCTTCAACTTTGAGCGGTTTACCATTTTCCGTAACGATTGAGGCGACAGATTTTTCGATTGCAGAGCTTTTTCCAGCTGGTTGTTCCTTCAGCATCCGGGCTGGTTCGGGTTCGGGGTTTTCAACCCCCGTTTGTGGCGTTGCGACTTTCATGGCAAAGGATGTGCCGCCGGTTTTTGAATCTTTACTCACAACCATCTGAGGGTTTTTCGCCTGCTCGGTGTCTGGCTTTTTTGCCAGTATTACAGGTGGAGGTTTTTTCGCAGGCGGTTTTTCAGCCGGTGCGGGCTTTACAGATGCAGGCTTTAGAGTGACCGGTCCTGGTGACACTTTGGTTGACAGGGGTGCGTTAAACTCCACAACCTCCTTGCGCGCATCCGCGCTCGCGGCTGAAGGATCGTCCTTGTCGGCTGGCAGACGGATGACCGGGTTTTGCTCGTACTGCTTTTCTTCCTCAGAACTAAGAGAACTTGTTACATCTACAACATAAGCCACGCCTTCGCGAAAAGCCCGGATGTTGGTATCTTCACGCAGCATGATATCTACGACAAGGCCGCTATCGGTAAGTTTTGATGTGGCACCGGTAACAAATTTTGGTGGATCGACTTTCAATCGTGTGACGTCGGTCCTGATCAGCTTGTCAAATTGTATGTTGAGAATTTTGCCATTGCGGCTAACCTTGACGCCGACCTTTTTGTCCCAGTCAAACACCAGGCGACTGAATGTCGGATATTCTCCAACTCTGATCTTGAGGATATTCTTTGAGTTTTTAAACGCCTCAAGCCTTGCCAGTTTACGTTTTTCTTCGTCCTCTTTACGGTTTTTGGCAGAAATTTCATCGATAATTTTTTGCGGAAGCCCGGGAAGCAGACCCACCCAGGGCTCGGGCAGAATATCTATGAACAACCGATCACCGGCTTCGATGGTATTCAGTCTGAGATTTCTTGACAGCGCAAACCGGATTGATTTGCTATCCGGGTCTATGCGCCCGATGGTAAAGTATTCTTTCAGCGGCACCATGAACTGATCGAGCTTCAGGCTTATTGCTTCGTCAAATGAGATAATAAGCACCCCATCAGAAATTCTGGCACGATAAGGAGGAAGTTTGGCAAACCGAAAGACGATACGACCATAGCCATTTTCGTCTACGGCGGAAACCTGCGCGGTAATCTGTGCCTGAGCGGGAATTGACGAAAGGTTGACAAAGGTCAGCAGCAAAAGTGCCAACAGACCCCCGGGAATGGCGTGAATTGCCGCCAACCGGTGTTGCCGGGTTTCTCGAAACCGCTTTTCGCATATCTTCAGACTATGCAGAAAAAATCCCGATAACCAATTCACGTGACACATCCGCCATAATCGACTTGAGAATACACCGCACAATGCGGTCTCTCAAAATAGCGCACGCACAGTTAATACCCGATTAAATCACGCAGATTGGGTCAATTACCCTTGAGTTTCGCTGCCAATTTGCGGCAACTCTTTTGCAGGCCTGCTTTCGTCTATGGCTTTGGCGGCCAGTTGAACGGTCAACCGCTCAGCTGCATCGGCATCCATCTTGGCTAAAATCGCAGACATTTTTCGCGGCGCAATGCGTTCAGCCACCTGTAAAACCACCCTGGCGTCCAGGCGGCTTAAAATACGTGCAGCTTCTTTGGGTTTCATTCCTTCATATATCGAAACCAGTTTTTTAAACTTGCCTTCCTGACGCTTTTTTTGCTGGGCATTCTGCTGCTCAATCTCGTCCCTGATTTTTTCCAGTGTGTTGATTTTAACATCGATGCGCTTTTCAGCTGCCTGCAGCAGGTTCACCTGCAAATCGAGTTTTTTCTCGCGCAGGTCGAGTTCCTTGCGGCGTTTGGACAAGGATTCCAGCAAAGCCACTTCTGATTGAGACAGGTTGGTTACCACCTGTTCCTGGGGGGCCTGGGCTGTTTCCTCTTTTTCTTCTTCAGCCATCTCGCCGTCTTTTTTCACCTCTGCGGGTGCAGCTTCGCTCTCAGGGAGGTTATCAGCGGGCTTTTTCTCTGCAGGCTGTTCCTGGGCCAGTGCTACATTAATCGACGACAGGGAAACTGTGTCATTGCGTAAAAAATCGGCTACCTTAAAGCCAAGAACACCAAGAGCTGTGACAATAACAATCGGGAAAAGTCTAAAGCGCTGATTCATAATTCAAACATCCTTTTCAATCTATCCGGTCTTGTGCAAAAAGATCGAATTTCCCGCAGGAGCCTGAGCTGCGCGGGTTAAATCCTGCACAGCGGGAACCTGGCTGCTGATGGCCGGGTGCGCCAGTTGACCCGTCAAAGCGCGGGCCTCATCAAGTTTGGCAGACAGTCTTTGATCAACATCATCAGCTGTTGCCTTAAGACCGGAAACAGCATCCTGAGCGATTTGAGTGGTTTGGGAAAGTTCCAGGATCACCGTGCGCAGATCAGCCTGCCCCGATCGCAACACCTTCAGTCTTTGGTCAAGAACAAAACAATAGCCAATTGTAATAACGAGCAGAAATATCAGCAATCCCTCAATGACGAGTGTGGTCATAGTGTTTTTTCCATGGTTTGTGATTTTGACATCTGGGCGGCGGCCAGTTGTCGTACACGTTCTGACAGTCCTTTTTCAACCCGGACCGAAATTTTGTCTCCCACCCGGCCCATCTTGCCGTTGGCCAGAGAAATACCACCGCAACGCAAATCTACTTTGGCATCGGGTGTCGCGTTCAGCATCAATGTCTGGCCAACTTCCAGGTTCATCACGTCACTGAGTGAAATTTCGCGCTCATCCAAAACCGCATCAATGGCAACCTGTGTCGACCACAATTCTGTCGCCAGATGCCCTTCCCAGATCGTGTCCTGGCCAAATTTTTCACCCACGAACATCTGAACCAGCAATTCGCGGATGGGTTCAAGTGTTGCGTACGGCAAAACCAGTTCAATGCGCCCGCCACGATCTTCCATATCAATACGCAGCTTGACCAGTATCGAGGCATTCTCAGGCCGCGAAATGACGGCAAAACGCGGGTTGGTCTCCAATCGGTCAAGAGTGAAGGTTACCGGGGCCAGCGGCTCAAAGGCCGCTCTCACATCATCCAGGACAACTTCGATAAGCTGTTCGACCAGAGCGCTTTCAATTGTCGTATAGGGCCTGCCTTCCGCGCGCATGGTGTTGGCGCTGCGGCGGCCGCCCAGCAATACATCAACAATCGAATAAATCAGGCTGGAATTAACGGTGAACAATCCGTAGTTATCCCATTCCTCAACCTTGAATACCGACAGGATTGCCGGCAGCGGGATGGAGTTGAGATAATCGCCAAAGCGGATGGAAGAAATACTGTCGAGGGATACCTCGACGTTGTCAGAGGTAAAATTGCGCAAACTTGTAGTCATCAACCGCACCAGGCGGTCAAAGACGATTTCCAGCATCGGCAGGCGTTCGTAGGAAATAAGACCTGATTCGATGATTGCCCGAATACCGCTGATGTCACCTTCGCGATCATTATCAAGCTGGAAGCCGAGCAGACCGTCAATTTCCTCCTGGTTGAGAATACGCTCAGCACCGCCACGTTCGACGGCGATTTCTTCTTCTTCGTCCTCGTCAATCATCGCCGCCCATTGAGCGGCTACGTCATCATCCAGGTTCGGACTGGCGTCAGAGCTGCCGCCCTCATCATCGCCTTCACCTTCGCCTTCCATTCCCCATTCGGCGGCAAGAGCATCCTGGTCTACGTCGTCATC
>CAZVAZ010000195.1:0-4936 GCA_964625235.1 uncultured Hyphomicrobiales bacterium | reverse complement strand
TGCCTGATATGGGCGGAATGGGCGGCGGTATGGGTGGCATGGGCGGAATGATGTAACCCGTTTCCACCAAACGATTTGAAAAGGGCTGCTTTCGGGCAGCCCTTTTTTTGTGCCATTAACACCGGGGAAACCACGTTTCGCAATTTTCGTTCTCTTTCAGCGGCTTTCAATAATTTTGAATTCTTTTGCCTTATAAAAGAAACGTTGAAAAAGCAGGGAAATAGCAGGATTGCGCATGAATATACTGGATGCGGGCGGAATTACCGGAAAACCGTATTCTGATTTAGCTCACCCGGACAGCGTTGCCGTCGCGAGACCACGGCAGGAAATCAGTCTAGAATTATTTGATGATCTTGAAACTGTGTGCCACGACTGGCAGGCGCTGGAAGCCGATGTGGTATGCACGCCCTTTCATACTTATGCCTGGACCCATGCGTGGCGCACACATGTGGAAAGCGCGGGCCAGACCCGTGCTGCCATTGTGGTTGGCAGAGATGACACTGGCACGGTTCAGGTGATTTTGCCTTTGGCTTTACGCAAACACGGGCCGGTCACCATTCTGGAATGGCTGGCTGGCGAACATGCGACCTACACCGGCGGTCTGTTTCGCCCCACCTTCCTCAACCAGCTTTCAAAAACCGATTTTCTCAATTTATGGTCCAGAGTTATAGCCTTGCTGCCACCGTTTGATATTGTGCAGTTTCTGGCCCAGACGCCGGTGATTGACGGTCAGGCTAATCCAACTACGCACCTTGGTGCGAGAGCCAATGCCAGTCCCTATTTTTGCATTACCATTGATGCTGAATGGGAAGACCTGCACCGCCAGCGCCGCAGCAAATCCACACGCCGGTCTGAAAGACGACGCGAGCGCCAGCTCAACGAAATTGGGCCGATGAAATTTGAAACACATTATGAAGGACCCGCACTGGAACAGGCAACCGACGTCATGTTCAAACAGCGCAGTGCGCGCTTTAGCGAACAGGGCATTCACGATTTTCTCAGCGATGCCGGTATGACTGATTTTTATCGTGCGCTGACAAAAATGACCACCCGGTCCCATGGCATTGAGAGCTTTGTTTCAAGTTTAAGTGTTGGTGATACGATGGCAGCCGGATTGCTCAATCTGATACACAAAAACAAAAACTATGCGCTTGTATCGTCAATGACCATGGATGAAGCGTTGAGGAAACCCTCTCCGGGCGAAATACTCATGCGCCATACGCTTAAACATTGCTGTGAGAAGGGTCTTGATGCCTATGATTGCGGCGGTGGTTACGACATTTATAAAGACAGCTGGAGCGACATAAAGTTTCGCACAGCTGATACGGTCGCCCCGCGAACCATGCTCGGCTCAGCTTACGCTGGCAGTTACAATGGTTTTCTGGCCGCCAAATCGCACATAAAGCAATCGCCAGTCTTGTGGAAAGCCTTCAAAACCCTGCGCAAGTTGGGGTTCTGGTCCTAAAGCAGATCAACAATCTGCCGCAAAACCTGAGATTGTTCGCCGGTTAGGCCGGGTGATTTCGTTGTCGCCAGAACGGCTTCACTTTTCAGAACTATGCCATCGCTGAGAATTTTAAGGTTGTTGGCGGCAAGCGTTGAACCGGTGCTGGTAATGTCGACGATTATTTCCGCCGTGCCCGCTGCCGGAGCCCCTTCGGTGGCACCTGAGCTTGCCACTGTCTGATAGCCGGTAACGCCTCTGGCGGCAAAGAACCGCCGCGTCAGGTTGATGTATTTTGTCGCCACTCTCAGGCGCCGGGCGTGAATGTGCAAAAATTCCTGCGAGGCCTCTTCGAGGTCCGCCATGGTGGCCACATCAAGCCAGCTATCGGGAACGGCGACGACCACGTCTGCGGGGCCAAAGCCCAGGCGTTTTTCGATATTTATAGTGCCGTCGAAATTGTGGATTGTCTCGCGCAGCAAATCTTCGCCGGTAATGCCTAAATGCACTTCGGCGCTGTTGAGATTATGAGCAATTTCGGACGCGGATAAAAACCGGATCTCGACGTTGTCAAATCCGCTTAAGCGCCCAAAATAACCACGCGCATTGCCGCTGCGCTCAATGGCAATGCCAGCTTCATCAAACAGGTTCGAGGCCTGTTCCATAAGTCGGCCTTTGCTCGGCAGGGCGATGATGATTTTTTCGCTCATGAGATTTCCAGCCCGCTTGCGCAATTCAGCAATCGATCAAGGTGGATGGCGCAACCAACTGCTGGTACAGGTGTCGGCGCACCCAGACCGGACAACAGATTGTCATAACGCCCGCCACCGGCAAGGTGACCGGCAATACCCTGGCCCGGCATTTCAAGTTGAAAAACAAAGCCGGTGTAATATTCAAGATTGCGCCCGAATTCAGCCGAGAACACCGCACTGTCGAGATTGATTTTTCGCTGCCTGAACAAATCAAGCCGACGTTCAAATGCCCCAAGTGCCGTTGACAGATCAACGTTGGCGGCAGCGGCGACGGTTCTGATTTTTTCCAACGCCCGGTGCGGGCTGTCATTGATTGCAAGATAGTCCTTGATGGTGCGGACTATGTTTTTATCGAGAGGCCTGGCATCAAGATCAGCTACATGGTTGAGCAATCTCCGGGTAATATCGCCAACGCTGCGCCGACCGACAATTGGGATATTATTGTGCGCAAGATACGCATCAACAATGCCGATTGCATTTGTCTCGTCACTGGTGCGAAGCTGGTTGATCAACGCTTCATCGTAAAGGCCGGTGGTGATTTTTTTGCCACCTGATAACTGGTTGAGAAGATCGTCGAGGGCATCGTGGCGCCAGAACTGATGTTTCAATTTATCACGCCAGCGTTCAGGCATATCGAAGCCGTCAATCAGGCTGGCAAAAAGGCTTAAATCGCCGAATTTGATGGTAAAATCCTTGATGCCCGCTGTTTCAATGGCGCTGATGCCGAGGTCCAGAACTTCGGCTTCTGCAGCTTCTTTATCATCGTGCAGCAATAATTCGACACCGGCCTGTTCAAACTCCCGCGGTTGGCCTGGTCCCGCGTCTTCATGTTGAAATCTGAAGGCGGGCCCGACATAACAATAACGCGCCAGTTGATCGGCCCGGGGGTTGCGCTTTAGATAAATACGGCACGCCGGTATGGTGACATCTGGCCGCAGACACAACTCAAGCCCAAGATGATCTGTGAACACATAGGTTCGCTGGCGCATGGCTTCACCGGACTGGCTTAAAAACACGTCAGCCGGCTGGATGATTTCCGGTGCGACGCGCTCATAGCCGGTGTCAGCAAACAATTTAAGAATTCTGTCCTGGGCGTTTGTCAGTGCTGCGAGATTTTCAGGTGTTCGATAAGACATGTCAACGTGTCTGCTGGCTCAAGATAATTTCTTTAACGGTTGCGACAAGTTGATCACGCGCGACCGTCATCTGCGCCGGGCGGCCACTGCGCCATTCCTCATTATCGCTGATATGCTCAGACATCCGCGCGCCTTCAACCAAATCCTTGATGGTAACGGTGTCGGTGTTGAATTCATCTTCCCCGGCAATAACCACACAGGGCGATCCTCGACGATCGGCATATTTCAATTGCTTGGCAAATTGCCTGGGATTGCCCTGATACATTTCGGCGCGGATGCCTTCGGCGCGCAGTTCCTGTGTCATCTTCTGGTAACGGGCAAGGCTTTCAGCATCACGGTCCATGACGGTAACGAGCACCGGCCCCGGCAAAACGTTGGTATCGAGCTTGCCGAGGTTTTTCAGCGCCGTCATCAGCCGCGATACGCCAATGGAAAAACCGGTGGCCGGCACATCCTGACCGGTGAAGCGCTTGACCAAGCCATCATAACGCCCGCCGCCAGCGACCGAGCCAAAGACCACCTCCTCGCCCTTCTCGTTGGTGACGGGGAAGGTCAGTTCGCATTCGTATACAGGGCCGGTGTAGTATTCGAGGCCGCGGACGACCGAGGGGTCGACGCGGATGCGGTCTGTTTGATAACCTGAATTCCAGACCAGTTTTGCGATCGTAAGCAATTCTGTGAGCCCGTTTCTGTAAGAAATGTTGGTATTGAAACGTGACTGAGCGAGCGTAACCAGGGCGATCGAAATTTTTTCGTCAAACTGAACTTCACCGCCAGAGGAGAGAATGTCGTCAAGAAGTGCGGCCTGCTCGGCTGGCACTCCTGCGAGGCTCTCAATCTTATCATCGAGTTCAGGCGCTAAGAATATTGCGACCAGTTCGTCAATGGCCGCAGATGTGAGCTTTGCTCCTTTCGTAAAGTCGCCACTTTCGTCTTTCCGTCCCTCGCCTAAAAGTAGTTCAACACCATCCACCCCGAACTTGTCGAACTTGTCCAACGCTCGCAGTACGGTCAGCCGCTTCCCGGCATTCTCGTCACCACCGAGGCCGATTGCTTCCATCACCCCGTCGAGCACCTTGCGATTATTCACCCGCACCACGTATTTGCCGCGCTTGATCCCCAGCGCCTCCATTGTGTCGGCCATCATCATGCACATCTCGGCGTCCGCTGACGGTCCCGGTGCGCCGACACTGTCGGCGTCGAACTGCATGAACTGGCGGAAGCGCCCCGGCCCCGGCTTTTCGTTGCGGAACACCCAACCGGAACGATATGTGCGGTAGGGCATGTGGATTTTGTTGAAATTTTCCGCCACGTGGCGGGCGAGCGGCGCGGTCAGATCATAGCGCAAACTCATCCATTGATCATCTTCGTCCTGAAGCGAAAACACCCCCTCGTTCGGCCGGTCCTGGTCGGGCAGGAACTTGCCCAGCGCATCGGTATATTCGAACATCGGGGTTTCGACGGGATCGAAGCCGTAGCGCTCGAACACCTCGCGGATCTTCGCCATCATGGCCTCGGTCGAGCGAATTTCGGCCGCGCCACGGTCAGCGAAGCCGCGCGGCACACGTGCCTTGGGGCGAAATACCTTGTTCTTTTTTGCCATG
>CAZVAZ010000194.1:0-4984 GCA_964625235.1 uncultured Hyphomicrobiales bacterium | reverse complement strand
CCTTCGTTGGACGGACTCTACCAAATATTGGAGGAAGTGTGGGGTCGCAGGTCATCAGCAATGGACAATCGCGCCAAAATTCTGGTCCTGTAATTGATAAAATTGCGGATGCGCATGCAACCTTTGATTTATCACCGGAAACAATCACCCGCGAAAAACTCAAGCAAAAATACCGCAACCTCATGAAAAAAATTCACCCCGATCAGGATGGATCATCAAGACTTGCCGCGATCATCAATGCCGACTTTGATTGTTTGATTCAACATTATAGCTGGAAACGTTAAGCGCGATTCCCATAGAAAACAGGACGTTGACTATGACCGATACCCCTTCTTGGTGGCAGAAAGGCCAGCATGCGGTCGCCTTCAACCGGACTTCCGCTGGCTCTAAACCCTGTAAGCCGAATATGCCGCGTGATAAAGATGCGTCTAACACACCCAAACTTGGCTTGCATGGCGGACCCAAACCGCCGAAATTTTTGAGAGAAGAGGTTGACCGCGAAGCCCGCGAAAAGGCGGCGCGAGATCGGTATCTCTCCAAGTATCTTGAGAACGATAACAGCCCCGCTGACCCAACACCAAAGCTAGATAATTCCTTGTAAAAAACTATAGATTTCTTTAGGAGCGAGTTGTGTGACGAAAACACCAAAATTCCCGCGCGGAATGACGAATTCCACAACCGTTTCCCCGCTCGCTACATCATTCTGGTTTCCCACTGAAAGCCTCGAAAAACAGGCCAAGGGGCGCGGGGCATTTGCCTATAAAAAAGGTAAAATCTGGCTTGGGCGCAGCGTCAGTGAAAATGAATCTGGCATTGCCTTTATAGACGACAGGCATATTTTTACCTGTGCAGGGTCAAGATCGGGTAAAGGCACCAGCGCGATTATACCTGCATTATGCGATTATCCTGGCTCTGTAATTTGCGTTGATCCCAAGGGTGAGAATGCCTACCGCACCTGTTCGAGGCGGGGCTTTGGCACAAGTAAAATCGCCGGTATGATGCAGGATGTTTATGTCCTTGATCCATACCGCGCCGCTGATGTTGAAGAACATTATTTTGCGACATTCAATGCGCTGGAAGGATTAGAGGCGGGCAGCGAGCAAGCTCTGGAAGAAGCTGTAATCATTGCAGAAGCGCTTGTGGTTGTTACCAATCAGGAATTTGCGCATTGGGATGAGTCCGCAAGAAGCCTGATAGAAGCCGTTATTCTGCACGTCATAAGCTGGCCCAGCTATGAAGGTGAGCGCAATCTCGGAGCCGTTCAAAAACTCCTGCGCGATGGTGACAAGGGTGAGCATAAAAAATTAAACCGGAACATTGCAGAGGAATATGAATATCTCGAAACCGAGGGCGAACTAACCGCCCAGGAACGCCAGAATAAAATTGCCGCCCTTGAAAACCTCGCCAAAAAAACACCCTTCGAATGTTTGATGAATTCCATGCAGCAAAACGAAGCCTTCGATGGTTTAATATCCGGCGCGGCAACCGGCTTGAATGATTTGGGCGCACGTGAGCGCGGCTCAATCCTGTCTGTTGCCCGCCGGAATATGAAGTTTCTGGATTCCCCTAAAATGAAAGCCTGTCTAGGCGAATCCGATCACGCCCTAAAACTGGAAGACCTCAAGCGATCCAAAAAAGGTGTAACAGTTTATCTGGTTTTGCCAAGCAGATTGATGAATACGCATTCGCGGTTTTTGCGCCTCATGTTAAACCTTACGATTGCACGACTTGAGCGTGATCCCAAGCCGCCGCGCACAGGCCATCAGGTCTTGGCTATTCTTGATGAATTTCCTGCCCTGGGTCATATGGCGATTTTGGAAACAGCAGCGGGGCTTATGGCGGGTTACGGCCTGAAACTTTGGACGATATGCCAAGACCTTTCACAATTGAAACGTCATTACAAAGACGGATGGGAAACTTTTATAGGCAATGCCGGAATCCTGCAATTCTTTGGCAATAGCGATCCGACCACGTTAAAATTTTTGGAAACACATCTGGGCGAGGCCGAAGTCATCCGCGAAACCACAACGCATTCTGAAAGCGAAACCGTAAATGAATCTGATCTTTCGGATTTTGAGAAGGTGCAGCGAACCAGTCAGGGAAAACCATTGGGTAAGGTTTTAGGCTCTTTTGCGCTGGAGAATGAAACAATGTCGAAATCTACTGGTACAACGAAGTCAACAAATCAGGGCCAGAGTATCCAGAAAACACCGCTGATGACGTCCGAAGAAATACGGCGATATTTTTCGCGGGCATCGGGCTTGCAGATTGTCGTTATCGCTGATTACAGGCCGATGTTTATCAAGCGAACTCCGTATTACAGCGATCCACAATTTGCCGGAAAATACACCGCAAAATCCCGTGAAATCACGACTTCCAAAAAATAACGGTATTATCACAGCGTTACAGTTCAAGCTCCGGCCCCTCAAGTTCCGGATCATAGCTCCTTTGAAAAGACGTTCCGGTTCCGCTCATTTTTTCCAGATAACGCTGTCTTTCTTTATGGCGCTGAATTCCCTTAGCGTCTTTCACTGTACCGGAAAAATCAAACGTTGATTGTTTTTGTCTTTTGCGACTGAGGGAATTGCACAATCGCCCGAATGTCTGGAATTCTTCCCTGTCTGTATAAAGCTTGGTTTCCTGCCTGTGGCGGGTCATGGCAACATAGGTGAGGTGTCTATCCATAGTGCGTGAAGCCAGCACGTAGGATTTGTCAACCGTTGCGCCCTGAGCCTTATGGATGGTGGTGGCATAGCCATGCTCGATATCGGCGTAATCGCGAAGTGAGATGGTACGCATTACGGCCGCGCCGTTTTCCCTGTCATCAAGTACAATGCTCAGGTGATGTTTATCGGTTTTTAGCACCGTGCCGAGCATACCGTTTTTAACGCCAGTGTCTCGATCATTGCGGGTGAATAGCAAACGATCACCGGAGGCGAATTCACGTTTGCCATGTGCCGTTTTATAGATGGCGGAATCTTCCAATTCGCCAGCTTCTTTTCGCATCTCGCGGATGGTTTGATTGATGGCTTTAACATCAACCTTGCGATGGGCCAGCGCTATTTGAGAGACGCGCCCATCACAAGACCAGAAATCATTGAGGTAATCGCTTGCAATGGCTGCAATGGCATCATCTTTTGTCTCGGTCACATCGACACTGTTATGATCGAGATAGGCATTCAATCCGGTCTGCGTCCTGCCCGATGCAAAATCTTGTGAAGCCTGTTTCTGCCACTCCTGTTTTTGTCTGTGAACCTCATGGAGTGTGGCGGGTTGAATGTTTTCAGTAATTGCGCGGAAGGGTGCGCCCGCATTGATAGGTTGTAACTGCTCGGCATCACCGACCAGCACAAGCTTTGCGCCCTTGTCTTTGGCCTCGGAAATAAACCGAGCCATCTGCTTTGAGCCGATCATGCCAGCCTCATCAATAACAAGCACATCGCCGCGTTGCAATTGATTGACTTCATTCTGCCAAGAAAGCTCAAACGAGGCGAGCGTTCGGGAATTTATGCCGGAGGATTGTTCTAGCCCCTTGGCAGCTTTGCCAGCCAATGCAGCGCCAAAAACCCTGTGACCGGATTCTTCCCATGCTTGCTTTGCAGCAGCAAGGATTGTGCTTTTGCCCGCGCCCGCAACACCAACCACGCAGGACAATTGTTCGCTGTTCGTAATATGCCTGATCGCGGCTTTTTGTTCGGTGCTGAGTTGAGCCCCTGCATCCGCGTATAATGTGCTGGCGGTGGTTTTAATAGCCTTACGGATATTGCGGACAGGAATATTGAAAGACGGATTGTCCGACATCAATCTGGCATCGCGCATGAGTTTGGCCTCAAGCTCGACAATTTCCCGCGTGGAATAGCGGATGTTTTTATCGGGCGTTGATGCATCTGCATTGAGCGCGACCAGTTGCCTTGAAGCCAGTACCCTCTCATAGGCATTGCGATATTCTTGTGGGTCATGGATGTAAGCATTCAAGCCCTTCGCTATCTTGTGACGGGTAAAAACGCTTTCCTTGTCTGTGATGATGGACAAAATATGCTCAGGGTTTTGCCGAATACGCCGTGCAATGGGGCTGTTATCCGGCTGAATTTGCGGCTCAGGCAGAGATTGTTTTGGCTCGGTATTGAAGCTTTCGCTCAGTGCAGGCGATAAATCACGTGCTTGCAGTTCTGCCGTTTGAACCGATGGAAGATCATCCATCTCGCCAAACCGTTCGCGGATTTCCTTGGTTGTCGCCGTTATCGAACGGGCAACGGAATAAACTTGCGCCTGTGAATCAACCGCAACAAAGGCCGCGCCATCCCCGCGTGCCAGTACATAGCCATTCTCTTTCAGGGCATTGGCAAATGTGGCGGCAGTATCAGATTGCGCCCAAGCATCCTGAAACACGCGCTTGATATCATCGGCATATTTGCCGCGCCGTTTGGCTTGCTGGTATTGCGCGTGGGTATAATTGAGCGGGCAGCGCTCGGCCTTGTTCTCATAGCCCTTTGGCAACTCCCATCCATTTTCCAGAAACAATTCACGACTGTAATCAAATAAAATGGAATGGTCATAGGACATCTGAATGGCCTTGCCATTCTCCGCATCGACACGGCACCAGACCGCATGCGCATGAGTGCGTAATTCATCATCACGCCCGCGTTTTTGATGAAAGATAACCGCCCGTGGTTGACCCGTTAAGCCAAGACGTTTTTCTGCACGATCTATGGCTTCCTCAAATTCCTCTGCACTGACATTGGCATCTTTGGGCGGTGATAGACTTAAAGAATACAAATGCTGTTTGCATTTTGTACCAAGGCTGCACGCATAACTTTCTTGAAACGCTGAATGTAGATCATTGCCGATAAAGCCGCGTATCTCATGGACAATGACTTTTTCATTATCCTCGCCATTCATGAAATGCCGAGCCGCATCGACATAATTGCCGCGCTGGTTGCCAACAAGAATCACGTCACTTGCCTTTGGTTACAGGTGCAAATGA
>CAZVAZ010000193.1:0-4991 GCA_964625235.1 uncultured Hyphomicrobiales bacterium | reverse complement strand
GCTGAGGTTGTACCTGCTGCCGGTCAATCCGTGCGCCAGAATGTTCAGGTGCAACAGGGAATTGAACGTGAACTGGCAAAGCGTATCGTTAAAGATATCAAATCATCGAAGCTGAAGGTGCAAGTGGCTGTTCAGGGTGATACTTTGAGGGTGACAGGTAAAAAGCGTGATGATTTGCAGGCGACAATGACTTTGGTAAAAGGCCTTGATATTGATTTGCCACTGCAATTCGTTAACATGCGGGATTAGTTCCAAAGGTCTTTGAAGATGAACACTCTATCCCGATTACTCAGCCGTGCCGTTGTTTTCGCGGTGGTGATTGGCGTATCTGCACATGTCCTGGCCGGGCCGGTGGAAGATATTACCGCTGGCATGAAAGCCCACCGCAATGGGGAGCCAGATAAAGCCATCAAGCTTTATGATCGCGCCCTCAAATCCAACAGCCTTTCAAGCTTCAACAGAGCTGTTGCTTTGATAAACCGGGGCTCGGCCTTTCACAGTCTCAAACGCTTTGAGGCAGCGCTGGAAGATTACACCTATGCGCTGGAACTCGATCCCGTTTCTGCTGTTGCCTATACCAACAGGTGCCTGGCTTATATCGATACCAAAAGATATAAGTTTGCCGTGCGTGATTGTTCTCAGGCGCTTAGAATTACGCCGGATTCTGTTTCAGCTTTAAGCTATCGCGCACTGGCCAATTCCACCGTGGGCGATTATGCCTCGATTGTTGATGATCTCACCCGGGTGTTAAACCTGGCGCCCAATACTTCAGGCGCTCGTTTTGGCCGCGGTGTCGCTCAGTTGCAATTACGCCGGTATCCAGCGGCAATTGCTGATCTCACCATTGCTGTTTCCCGTGACAATAAAAATTCGGAAGCTTTCTTTTTTCGTGGCGAAGCATACTTTTCTCAAGGAAGGTTCGAGGCGGCAATCGCAGATTATTCCAGCGCCCTTAAACTGGACGCCGGAAATATGAAGACCCGCACCAATCGCGGTGTTGCTTATGCGCGGCTTAAACAATTTGAAAAAGCCATAGTGGATCAGGCGGTTGTGATAAAAAATCAACCGCAAAATGCCCTGGCCTACAATAACCGGGCCTGGGCTTTGCTGATGACAAAAAAATATGATCTGGCGCTGATGGACGCAAATAAGTCTATCGGATTGAGGCAGACGGACCCTGTGTCGTATGATACCCGTGGACATGTTTTTGAGGCGCTGGGTCAAAACAACAAGGCCATTCTGGATTTTCGCCGTGCCCTGGCATTGGATGAGACGCTTGAAACCAGTCTGAAGGGGCTGGAACGCCTGGGGGCAAATTAAGCCTGTCTTTGCGACAAAATCTCTCTAAGCGCCTGAAAACAAAGAGCAGTAATTTAGAACCCGTCTAAACTACTGTTTTTATTATACTTTTGAAGATTTCTAATGTTACTGATTTGACCTGAATCAAGTTGACAGCCATCAAATTGTTGCCTTATGTCACAGGCAACCCCGTTGGTTTGAAGGAATTTTCACATGAGTTTTTGTTTTTCGCGTTGTGTCAGGCTTGGCCTTGCTTTGAGTGTGGTTGCTGGCGTTTTTGCATCATCAACAACAGCCATGGCCGGTGAGGTTAATGTCTATTCTTATCGGCAACCCTTTCTCATAGACCCTCTGTTCAAGGCATTCACGGAGAAAACCGGCATTAAGGTCAATACGATTTTTGCCAAGAAAGGACTTATAGAGCGGATGAAGGCGGAAGGGGTAAACAGCCCGGCAGATGTTCTTCTCACTACTGATGTTGCTCGTATGAACGAGGCTGTTTTAAATGGTGTTTCTCAGTCGCTTGAGACCGATGAGTTGTCCAGGAACATTCCGCCGCGTTATCGCGATCCGCAAGGTAACTGGTTTGGTTTAACGCTGCGTTCGCGGGTTATCTTTGTTTCCAACGAACGGGTGAAGCAGACGACTTTCACCTATGAAGAACTGGCTGATCCAAAATGGAAGGGCAGGATTTGTGTTCGCAGCGGACAGAACGTTTATAATATTGCCTTGATAGCCTCAATGATTGCACATAAGGGCGAAGCTGATACCAAAAAGTGGCTCGAAGGTGTTAAGGCAAATCTGGCGCGCAAACCATCTGGAAATGACCGCGGTCAGGTCAAAGCCGTTTTTTCCGGTGAGTGTGATATTGCCCTCGTCAACACCTATTATATGGGGGCGATGATGACCAACGACAAAAAACCGGTACAAAAAGAGTGGGCCAAATCAGTCAGGATGATTTTTCCCAACACCAATGATCGCGGTGTTCATGTTAATCTGTCCGGCATGGTTTTGGCTAGAAATGCGCCGAACAAAAGCGAAGCGATTAAATTGATGAATTTCCTCTCTGATGACAAAGCTCAAAAAATTTATGCGGAAGTCAATTTTGAATATCCAGTCAAACCAGAGGTTGAATGGTCGAAGCTGGTGAAATCATGGGGTGAATTCAAGGCAGATACAATATCTCTGGCCAAGGTTGTTGAATACCGCAAACGCGCCAGTGAGCTTGTTGATGAGGTTGGCTTTAATAGCGGACCAAGTTCTTAAAAACGCCACCCCTCATCCGTCAGCTTCGCTGCCACCTTCTCCCTTGAGGGGGAAGCGGCAACGGTTGGATTAAACCGCACCAACTGTTTTAAGTTTGGCACTTGGGTGGATTTCGCTTTGGGACATGACGGTGGTCTGATTGCGGAAACGCTCGACCACCAGACGGACGTAAGGGCGGATTGCCGGGCTGGTCAAAAGGACCGGCATTTCACCTGATATGGCGGCTTCTTCAAAGCGGTCACGGACCAGTGAAATAAACTCCTGAAGCTCGCTTGGCGCCATGGCCAGTTGTCTTTCTTCACCCTGGCCCACGAGCGCATCGGCAAATTTCTGTTCCCATTCAGGTGTCAGCGTGATCATCGCAAGGTACCCTGCTGCGGGAGTGCTGGCGGCACATAATTGGCGTGCCAGACGGCTGCGCACATGTTCGGTTATTGTAGTGGAATGCTGGGTGAAGCTGGTGGCTTCGGCAATGCCTTCCATAATGGTTGCAAGATCGCGTATAGAAACCCGCTCAAGCAACAAGGCCTGCAAAACGCGCTGGATACCGCTGACACTGATCTGGCTCGGGACAATATCTTCAATCAGTTTTTGATGTTCGTCTGACAGTTCATTCAACAGTTTTTGAACTTCGGCATAGGACAGAAGTTCGGACATGTTGGTTTTCAGAATTTCGGTGAGATGCGTGGTCAACACCGTCGAGGGGTCAACCACGGTGTAACCGCGGAAACTTGCTTCATCGCGCATGGAGCCGTCAATCCAGGTGGCGGCGAGACCAAATGCGGGTTCGGTGGTCTGCTGTCCCGGCAGATCAACCTGGCCACCCTTGGGGTCCATAGCCATGAAGTGATTGACGTAGAGTTCGCCGGTGCCGGTTTCAACTTCTTTGACTTTGATTGAATACGCATTGCTTTCCAGTTGCATATTATCAAGGATACGCACTGCTGGCATGATGAAACCCATGTCGGTGGCCATTTGCCGCCTAAGGGCTTTTATTTGCTCAGTGAGACGGTCGCCTTCTTCGCTGTTAATAAGCGGCAGCAGGCCATAGCCCAGTTCAAGTCTGAGATCATCCATATGCAGGGCCGCGGTGATCGGTTCTTCGGCCTGCACCGGCTCTGCTTCGGCGGCGACCTGAGCCACAACTTTGTCGGCTTCGACCTTGTCCGCATTTGCCGAGGCCTTCCAGGCAAGGCCGCCAGCCAGCCCGGCCAGTAACAGAAACGGTACCATGGGGATGCCAGGCAATATTGACATAACCACCATCAAAAATGCCGACATGCCGAGCGCTTTGGGGTAGCCGGAAAGCTGGGCGACGAGGGCCTTGTCAGCAGCACCTTCAACACCGGCTTTGGATACCAGAAGACCGGCGGCGATTGAGACAATCAAAGCCGGGATTTGCGACACCAGACCATCTCCGATTGTCAGCAATGTGTAGGTTTCGGCAGCGTTGGCAAACGTCATGTCTTTTTGGCCAACGCCGATGATGATGCCGGCGATGATATTGATGAAGGTAATCAGGATACCGGCGATGGCATCGCCACGGACGAATTTTGAGGCACCATCCATGGCACCAAAGAAGGAACTTTCATCCTCGAGCTTCTTGCGCCGTGAGCGCGCAGCATCTTCGCTGATCAATCCGGCGGATAAATCGGCATCGATTGCCATCTGTTTGCCGGGCATGGCATCAAGAGTGAAGCGGGCGGCAACTTCGGCAATGCGGCCTGAGCCCTTGGTGATGACGACAAAATTGACAATGACCAGAATGGCAAAAACAATGATGCCGATAATATAGTTGCCTTGAGTAATAAAGTTGCCAAAGGCTTCAATGACGTTACCGGCAGCACCGGGGCCTTCATGACCATTGGACAGGATCAACCGGGTGGAGGCCAGGTTGAGTGCCAGCCGCAACATGGTGGTGATCAGCAGGATTGTTGGAAAAGCGCTGAATTCCAGCGGTGTTTCTATAAACAACGCTGTCATTAACACCAGGACAGAAAGGGTTATGGAAAAGGCAAGCAGAAAATCCAGCACACCGGCGGGCATGGGTAAAATAAGAACCACCAGAATACCGACAACGCCAAGCGCCAGGCCGATGTCCGAGCGGCGGAATTTTGCCCCCCAGCCTTCCATGCCTGCGGGCAGGCCGTTTAGGCCCTTGCCGCTGCTGGCGGCGGGAGTTGCAGGGGCAACCGGAGTGGTAGGTATGTCACTCATTTAATACGCGTTCTCTACTGTTTCGGGGTTGCGACACTAAACTGCCATTGGCCGTTGTGCTCCGGGGATTGGTACGGGGATGCCACCGTCGCCGTAAAGCCGAAGCTTGTTGCGCAGGGTGCGGATGGATATGCCGAGAATATTGGCGGCATGGGTTCGGTTGCCAAGGCAATGATCAAGGGTTTGCAAAATCAGATCCTGCTCGACCT
>CAZVAZ010000192.1:0-5005 GCA_964625235.1 uncultured Hyphomicrobiales bacterium | reverse complement strand
CCCTTCGGCTTGAGCGGAGGGTCCATGGAGCAACCTAACGAGCCGTTGCATTATGGCGTGCAAAGAACTGGGCCCACCGGTCAAGCCGGAGGGAAACGAGAAGGGAAGAGATAGAGATAGAGAGAGAGAAAGAGAAAGAGAAGAGAGAGCTACTTGTCCCTTCTGTCCTCGTGTCTCCTGCCTCGCTCCGCGCTTCCCTTTGACTCCCCTTCTTCGTTTCCTTTTGGCGCCCCTTTCTTCGTTTCCCTCCGGCTTGAGCGGAGGGTCCATGGAGCAACCTAACGAGCCGTTGCATTATGACGTGCAAAGAACTGGGCCCACCGGTCAAGCCGGAAGGAAACGAGAAGAGAAAAAAAGAAGAAAAGAAACAGGCGAGCACGCCGAAGGGAGACGACAGTAAGCGCAAGGCAGCATGAAACCGATGTGCAATGCGCCTTTGTTCGGTTCAAATTTGGTGCATAGCACGTCGCTTTATATAGTCTTGCGGTTGCTTATTTCTCTTGCGCCTGATGCGTGGCAAACCATTGACTGGCTCGGGCTTGCGCCTTGGAAATATCGGTGGAGGTCATGCCTTTTGCTACAATGTCACGATTTTTAAGCGCCTGCTCATCCCCAGTCGTAGCAGCCAGATTGAACCAAAAATGTGCTTCAACGTCATCCTGCCGCACGCCTTGGCCATCTGCATACAAAACGCCCAAATTGAATTGAGCGTCTGCAAGGCTCTGCCCAGCGGCCTTTTGATACCATGCCACAGCTTTGGTATAATCCTGCGGCACGCCTTGGCCACTTGCATACATAACGCCTAGATTGGTCTGAGCGCTTGTAAAACCCTGACCGCCAGCCTTTTGATACCATACCACGGCCTTAGTATCATCCTGTGGCACGCCTCGTCCATTCTCATACATAACGCCCAGATTGTACTGAGCGTTTGTAAAGCCTTGCCTCGCGGCCTTTTGATACCATGCCACAGCCTTGGTATAATCCTGCGGCACGCCTCGTCCGTTTTCATACATAACGCCCAGATTGTACTGAGCGTTTGTAAAGCCTTGCCTCGCGGCCTTTTGATACCATGCCACAGCCTTGATATAATCCTGCGGCAGACCGTAACCTTTCCAGTACATCAGAGCCAAATTGAATTGGGCATCGGCAAGACCCTGCTCGGCAGCCTTGCGGAACCAAGTAACGGCTTCATCGAGCCTATCGGCTTCATATGCTTTATTGCCACGCTGAAAATTCTCTTCCGGGGAGAGGTTCTTTGAGGCCGAGCTCTTTTCCTGTGCGGACGCTTGCCCGTGCACCATGAAGGGTGCCGTCAACGCGAATACCAGACTTGCTATTCCTATGCGTAACATGCTCAGTTCCCCTTACGTTCTTGTGTGATGTAATACTCACAATTAACCTTAAAACACAAGTGAAAATTGAATAGTGCTGTTTGTTATTTTTTATTGCATGCCGCCACAGGAAACTCGCGAACATCAGGCTCGGCATAACAGGTGCACGATGTGCCGTTGTTCGGGTAAAAATTTAGCGCATAGCACGTCGCTTTACACAGCCGTGCGCTGGTTGGGGAATTGCAATGGGGAATTGACCGCTCCTTTTTCGTTTCCCTTTGGCGCCCCTTTTTCGTTTCCCTTCGGCTTGACCGGAGGGTCCATGGGGCAACCTAACGAGCCGTTGCATTATGACGTGCAAAGAACTGGGCCCACCGGTCAAGCCGGAGGGAAACGAGAAGGGAAACGAGGAGGGAAACGAGGAGGGAAACGAGAAGAGAAGAGAAGGGAAGGGAAGAGAAGGGAAGGGAAGGGAAGGGAAAAGAAAAGGAAAGAAAAAGAAGGGAAGAAAGGCGCGGGCATGCCGCAGGGAAGCGACCCGAAAACGAGGGGTTATGTTACTCCCGGTAAATTTAGGCCCTTTTCCTTTGCGCAATCTATCGCGATCTCGTAGCCGGCGTCGGCGTGGCGCATGACGCCGGTGGCGGGGTCGTTCCATAGGACGCGTTTTAAGCGCTGTTCGGCATCCTTGGTGCCGTCGGCGACAATCACCATGCCGGAGTGTTGGGAATAGCCGATGCCGACGCCGCCGCCGTGATGGATGCTGACCCAAGTGGCGCCGGAGGCGGTATTTAGGAGTGCGTTGAGTAGTGGCCAATCGGCTATCGCATCCGAGCCGTCTTTCATCGCTTCGGTTTCGCGGTTGGGGCTGGCCACCGAGCCGCTGTCCAAATGGTCACGGCCAATGACAATGGGGGCGGACAATTCGCCGGAAGCCACCATTTCGTTAAACGCCACGCCAAGGCGATCGCGCTGGCCCAGCCCCACCCAACAAATCCGGCTCGGTAGGCCTTGAAACTGGATGCGTTCGCGGGCCATGTCGAGCCAGTTATGTAGGTGCGGGTCGTCCGGGATTAGCTCTTTAACCTTGGCATCGGTTTTGTAGATATCTTCAGGGTCGCCGGACAAGGCCACCCAGCGAAACGGACCAACGCCACGGCAAAATAAGGGCCGAATATAGGCCGGAACAAACCCCGGAAAATCAAACGCCTTTTTGCAGCCAGCATCAAAGGCCATTTGCCGGATATTATTGCCGTAATCAAAGGTTGGTATGCCTTGTTCATGAAAGGCCAACATGGCTTGCACATGGATTTTCATCGAGGCGCGGGCGGCTTTGTCGACGCGGGTCGGGTCGTCCTTTTTGGCTTGTTCCCATTGGGACAATGTCCAACCCAACGGCAAATAGCCATTGACGGGATCGTGGGCGCTGGTTTGGTCCGTCACCGCATCTGGCCAAATTTTCCGGGCCACCAGTTCGGGGAACACGTCTGCGGCATTGCCAACAAGCCCCACGGAAATCGGTTGCTTGGCCGTTTTGATCAGCTCCAAAGCATGGTCAAGACTATCAGCCCTTTTGTCGAGATAACCGGTTTGCAAACGCATCTCAATCCGGGATGGCTGGCACTCCACCGCCAACATGCTCGCCCCAGCCATGGTTGCGGCCAAGGGTTGCGCCCCGCCCATGCCGCCAAGACCAGCGGTTAGCACCCATTTGCCAGATAGATCGCCGCCAAAATGCTGGCGGCCCATTTCGACAAAGGTTTCGTACGTTCCTTGGACAATGCCTTGGCTGCCAATATAAATCCACGAACCGGCGGTCATCTGACCATACATCATCAGGCCAGCTTGGTCTAAGGTATGAAACTGTTCCCAATTCGCCCATTTACCAACCAAATTGGAATTGGCAATCAGCACTCTGGGCGCGTCTTTGTGGGTGCGAAATACGCCCACTGGTTTACCGGATTGTATCAGCAAAGTTTGATCGTCATCCAGTTCTCGCAATGAGGCAATGATTTGGTCATAGCACTGCCAATTGCGCGCCGCCCGGCCAATGCCGCCATAGACCACCAGCTCGTGCGGGTTTTCGGCGACCTCTGCGTCGAGGTTATTCATCAACATCCGCAACGGCGCTTCCGTCAACCAGCTTTTGGCCGAAAGCCTCGTGCCGGTGGCAGCTTGGATCACACGGGTATTGTCAAGACGGTTGTTCATATTGCGACGCTCCTGTGGACCACTGTCATCCACAACAGCTTATTAACCGATTCGCTACTTTTGCATGTTTTGATAGCTTTGCGTTTTCCATGCGGGGGTCGAGAAAGCAGTTTGAAGGCGATGGTTTTGGTGACAGCTAAAACCTCGTACATTTTTGGGAAACAGACTGGGGACCACATGAAGTTTCATTTTTGGCATCCGTCAAAGAATTCACTGCGTATCAATTTTTCTTTGATTATGACGGCATTTATCCTGTCGCTTTTGGTCATTTGCACCTTGATCATCTTCACCACCAACGCCACCCGAAAGGCTTTTGCTGAGCAAAGTACAGTCCTGGAGCGCTATCATTTAGAGTTTGATGTGAACAATGCAGTACACGAATTGCTGTATCGCAGTGCTGATTTATCAAACAGCTTATCCGATGAAGCGCTGGATGCGTTCCTTAATGCGCAAGCCACGTTAAACAAATTTTCCACTCAGCTCGACGAACCAGAATTCACCCAGGCTATTCAAACAACCAGCCAAGTCATTCAAGCAGTCAGCCAGGAAATTGTCGATGGTTCGCTAATCGCACTCGACCATTATCTGCTAGACGAGCGCAGAGCCGGTGATGCTGTAATGAATCAAGTGCGACACAAACCACACGCCCTACAAGCCAAAGTAATGGACTATCAGGCCGAGCCTCTGCTCGCGGTAGAAGCCATTCAACGCGAGACCGTTGCTCTTAACGATGCGGTTAGGCGAGGCACGTCAATATTAGTGGCACTGTCGGTGATCATGTTTATTGCGTTGTTTACTATCTTGTTGCGGCTGACCATCCGCCCTATCCAAGCTCTAGTTGATATCTTGAAAACGGCGGCGCGCTCATCCAATGCCAACCAAAGCTATCGCGCCGAAATTACCCATGGCGGTGAAATCGGCGAAGCCATGAAGGCGGTGAATGTACTACTTGATGCTACGGAAAATGCCTTGAGTGCGGCCCATGCCCAAACCGAAATTTCCGCCCAATCAGAAAGCCGTTGGAAGGCTATTCTTAATCTGACACCTGATCCAATTTTGCTACTGGATCAGCAAACATTCAGCATTATTGATACCAATCCAGCCACCTTGGAATTATTGAATATTGATCAAACCGAAACTTCGAAATTCTCCGCCTATGATTTCCATCCCCATGAAAAAGCGGAGTTACGCGAATTCCTATATGAAATTGTGCAAAACGGTCATGCGCGGGCTGATCATTTGTCTTGCCAGTTGCCGGGTAGAAATGTGCCGGTATCGGTGGTTGGGGTTGATATTCCTTATGAGGATGGCCGGGCAACGCTTTTATACATCCGCGATATGTCAGAAATTATCGCCCAACAACGAAAGCTCGAATTGGCACAACAACAGGCCGAACAAGCCGATAAGGCCAAGAGCGCTTTTCTGGCCACAATGAGCCATGAAATTCGCACGCCGCTAAATGG
>CAZVAZ010000191.1:0-5007 GCA_964625235.1 uncultured Hyphomicrobiales bacterium | reverse complement strand
AACGGATTGGTGCCATAGACCGGAGTTGTCGAGCCCCACGGCGCAATGGCTTTAGGCGAGTTGCCAAACATCAAGGCAATGACGCCTTGTTGCGCCAGCCTTTCCACATGATAACCGGCCTGGCCCGAGTGATGCGAATGGCTGATGCCCGCTGCACCGAGACCATGTTCGCGGGCCAGTGCGGGCAGGGCATCAATCGCCAGATCAATAGCGGGATAGGCAAAGCCGTGGTTGGCGTCAATATGCACTGTCGCGGTTTTAACTGTGGTCATTGACGGTGTTGCATGACCATCGACCTTGCCACTGAGTGCTTGAGCTGAATAACTTGCCACGCGGGAAATACCGTGGCCTTTTTGCCCGGCACATTCAGCTTGCACCAGAGCGCGCGCCACACACGCGGCAGTGTCTTTGCTTGTATTACTGGCAACAAGCGCCCGGCGAACAAGGGTTTCAAGTTCGCCGGGGTCAACTGTGACTGTTTCGCTCATGCGCTGCGATACAGTTTGGTCATGACAAATTCCCGATGACCCAGCGCTTCAGCCGCCGTGCTGCGGCCATTGGCGGTGCGGGCAATCATCTCAATCAGATTGTCACCGGCACTGTCAATCGTCAGATCACGGCGCAGAATACCCGATACATCCACATCAATATGTTCCGACATGGTGCGGATGGTGCGCGGGTTGGCTGTAATCTTGATAACCGGGATAATCGGATTGCCGATGATATTGCCCTGACCGGTGGGAAACGTGTGCACCACGTAACCGGCTGCTGCCATCAAAGTAACACATTCAGCCGCTGCCGAAGATGTATCCATATAATACAGCCCGGCACCTTTGGCGGGAACTTCGGCTGGCCCAAGCACGTCAATATACGTCGAGGTGCGGCCGATTTTTTCGAGGTTGCCAAGCGCTTTTTCCTCAATCGTCGTCAGACCGCCTTCAATATTACCTTTGGTCGGCTGGCTGTCGGACAAATCATCGACTTTAAACGGCTCAATCACATCATCCATATAGGCCTGCCAGGTCGCCATGAATTTCCTGCCAATCTCAGGCGTGGCTGCACGTGCCTCACATAAGTGCTCGCCGCCGGTGATTTCTGAGGTTTCACCAAAGCAGCCATAAATGCCACGCGGCAATAATTTGTCATACATATTGCCAACGGCGGGGCACGAGCCCAGACCGGTGGTGGTATCGGATTCACCGCATTTTGTTGAAATCCACAGGTCTTCAATCGGGCATTCCTCGCGCTGCAGTTCGGTTGCCCAGTGTACGAATTCCTTGGCCTTGCGACCAGCTGTAGCAATAGTGTTCAAATCACCATTCTGCTCAATCCAGAAGCCTTCGACCGGCTTGCCGGTTTTGGCTATGCCATCGACGATCTTTTTGGTCCACTCAGGCTCAATGCCAATAACGATGCAGGCGGCCACATTGGGGTTGGCGCCGGTGCCAATCATGGTGCGGAAATGCAAATCAAGATCTGCGCCAAACTGCAAACGTCCATAGGAATGGGGCAGGGCCATGGTGCCCTTGATATTGTTGGCAACCGCTTCGCACGCGGCATTGGAAATATCATCCACTGGCAGGATCACCACATGGTTGCGCACACCCACACGGCCATTTTCACGCCGGTAGCCAAAAATTGTCTGATTACTCATGAGTGTCTCCTACCAGCGTTTGGTTTTAATGTTATGGACGTGGGCGTGTTCGCCCCTGGCAATATCAGCCACTGCTTTGCCAATATCCTGACCATATTTGATGATGGTATCGCCATTGGCGATATCCATAAGGGCTACTTTGTGGCCAATAGGAATATCGTGTTTGGTGCTCAAGGTGAAGGTGGTGTCATCTTCGGTAATCAGGCCCAGCATTTCGGTGCCGGCCTTCAAGCCTTCAATGACAACAACACCGACGGAATCTTTTGGACTGTGCACAAGAAAATGTGGCTCTGCCATGAAATATCTCCTGATGGAATGTTGGTGTCGCGCTGGAAAGAAAAAAATGTAAACGTTTCCAACGGACTGATTTTTTTTAAATAACGCAGCTTCAGGTCTAGAGATATTTGAGCTAATCGTCAAGGGTGGCACCGAAGAACCGACGCTTCCGGTGAAACCATGGCAAGCTCTTAACCTTGGGGGCCACAGGTGGTATGGGTGTAGGGGCTTGAAAACAGAATCTGGAAAAACCCGCCTATGATTGATTGCAAACCAGTCAGCCGCAACCGTCTAAGCTTAATGGTTTTATTTTTTCTGATATCCCCGGCGTTTGCCGCTGAAAACGTACCAGAACTGCAAACCAATCAGGCCTATGTGGAACAGCTTTTATCACCACGTGACGTGCGGATAGGTGATGCATCCTCCGTACTGTCATATGTCCTCAATTCCCTGCGCGATGAAGTCCGGGTCTACCCGACAGAGAATTACTATTATTTCAGCTTTTTTAAAGGAGGCATTAAGTTTTCTGGAAATCTCCGGCTGGATGTCTCAGACCGTGATGCCGGTATAATCCATCTTGCCTATTTCAGGGAAAATACCGAATGGAGCGGCAAGGCCAAAAGTACGGTAAAAATCTTTGGCCCAAAAGAGGGGATTAAAGTTGAGCGCATCAACCGGCTCAGCTACCGCGTCACCTTTCGCAACCGCAGCGTTTTGTTCAAATTAAACGACCTGTCAAACCTCCAGCCGCCATCGGAAATAATAGCTGCAGGAGAAGAATATATTGGTCCGGTATTTGATGAATCTGGCTTGCAGTTTTTCCTGATCTATAAAAAAACTGTAAAGAATTTTCTGTATGTTTTTAATAAATTAAACCAGATATCTGATGTTTTGGTTCCAGATAAAACCCGCCCGCGCATACGTGTTGCCCAACGCACAGGGTTTGTTTTTTACCGCGATCATCTCAAAGACCGCCTCATTCTCATTGGCGTCTACGAACGCAATGTTGTCCTGAATAATTATTTCGACGGACCTTTCGATCAACTGCCGGATAATTTTATTAAAGGCGGTCGGTTAAAGGCCGCCCTCATTGATCAAAGGCCAGAGCGCGCCGGTACCATAGACCGGTTTGGCAAGATGCTGGGTGGCAACAATCGTATCTCTATATCGCCATATCTGAACTATCTGTCGCTGGATGAACTTTACGGCTTTGATCAATGTGCGCAAAAATTCAAAACTGTGCCGGAAAAATATTACACCTGCTTTGACGCGGCAAATCTTGGCAGCGAATGATCACTGTCAGTTTTTTCGTAACCTTTCCACCAACCGCTGCATAAACGCTTCACATTTGGCAATCTGCTCGATTTCGATGAATTCGTCAGGCGTATGAGCCTGGGCAATGTAGCCGGGACCACACACAATCGTTTCAATATCGCCATCCTGCTGAAATAATCCGCCTTCAGTACCAAAATCCACCTTGCCGTGGGTATTGCGCTGGCACAGGCCTTTGCCAAAGCTGACAATATCAGCGTCGGGCGAGGTGTTTAGGCCGGGGTAAGCCAGGGTTTCAATAATTTCAATTCTGGCATTGGGAGCGCTTTTTTGCATCTCCGCTTCAAGAGTATTTTGGGCAAATTCCTTTATCGGTGCCAGAAGATCAGCTGGATTCTGGTTGGGTAAAAACCTGAATTCGAATGTAAAATTACAGGTTTCAGGAACAATGTTTTGTGCAATGCCACCTTGAATGAGACTGGTAAGACACGTGGTGTGACTGATGTTGAACATGTCATCAAACGGGCCGTCGCTGGCAAACTTCGCATTCATGTCGGCAATAAAGGCAATCAAACGTGCTGCATTTTCAATGGCGTTGACACCTTCAGGCGCCCGGCTGGTGTGGGCAGGTTTACCACTGACCTTGACCTGATAAGCGCGCTTGCCTTTATGACTTATGACCACTTCCATGCCGGTTGGTTCACCCACCAGACACATGGCAGGTTTGTGCTCTTTTTTATTGAGCGCATCAATCAATCCGCGCACACCGATGCACCCGACTTCTTCATCATAAGAAAAAGCAATGTGCACAGGGATACCAAGTTCCTGCGCTTTAAACAGCGGTACAGCCCCAAGAACCACACCCAGAAAGCTTTTCATATCCGAGGTGCCGCGGCCAATCAACCGCCCGTCTTTCTCCACCACTTTGAAAGGATCGCTGGTCCAGTTCTGGCCATCAACCGGAACCACATCGGTGTGGCCGGACAGGATAATGCCACCGGCAACATCAGGTCCAATGGTGGCAAATAAATTGGCCTTGGTGCCATCTTCATTGTAGTGCAACTCGCTTGCTATGCCATGGCCTTCAAGATAGTCCTCAACATAGCTCACCAGTTGAAGATTGCTGTCTCTGCTGGTGGTGTCGAAGGCGATAAGGTCGTCAATAATGCTGCGACTGATAATGTGGGGAGTGGTCAATGGTGCTTCCTGTTGCGCTTTTTATGGGGGGAGTGTTTATTAAAAGCCGATTATACCCTCAGCCTCTGAACAATACATGAAAACATGAAAGTTGGGAAATAATGCCTGCGATAAAACGAATTGCCATCATCGGACTTGCTCTTGAAAGCAACAGGTTTGCGCCACCAACCACAGCACAGGATTTTCATCAATCCTGTTACCTCGAAGGCGCTGACATTTTAGCAGAGGCGCAAAAAGATGCCCCGGCCATGCCGCAGGAAATACCTGCGTTCATTGATGAAATGAATACTCTGGGAGACTGGCAGCCGGTGCCGGTGATTGTCACTGCAACCTCACCGGGAGGTCCGGCGCAGCAAATGTTCTTCGCCCGGTTTTTGGGGCAGACGCTGGAGTATCTGAAAACTGTACGCGGGCTTTCAGGGGTATACATTTGCAGCCACGGCGCCATGACGGCCACCGGCGACAATGATCCTGACGGCACATTATACCGCGAGGTGAGAGCACTGATCGGTCCTGATGTATGTTTTGGGGAGAACATAGATCTTCACGCCAAGATCTCTCAAGCCATGGTTGAAAACGCTGACGCAATAATACCTTACCGCACCAAT
>CAZVAZ010000190.1:0-5047 GCA_964625235.1 uncultured Hyphomicrobiales bacterium | reverse complement strand
CATATAGACAGTTTTGATGAATATTATCACGATCTGGAAACCTTCGTCGAGACCGTGGTCCTGCCCGAATGCGCACCACCGTTTTTTGTTCTGGCCCATTCGATGGGAGCCAGTATTGTGTTGAAATCACTGTATCATCGCACCTGGTTTAACCGGGCGGTACTGGTGTCACCGATGATCGGGTTTCCCACCCGCTGGGTTTTGAACAAAACACTGACAACCCTGGTCCGTGCAGCCGTGACCTTAGGGTTTAAAGGCTCATTTGTTCCCGGTGGCAAAAGCAGGTCGGTGGAAGAACGCGATTTTGCAAACAACCGGCTGACCTCTGATTTAAACCGGTTTGAGCGAACGCGGGCAATCCTTACCTCTGATCCAACCCTTGGTGTGGGGTCGCCGACTTTTGGCTGGGTGTCGGCAGCTTTAACTCATATGAACGACCTGCAACAGGAAAATTTTGGTAACTCAGTGCTGGTGCCCACATTGATTGTTGCCGGCGGGCATGAGCAGGTTGTCTCATACCTGGCAATAGAAACCCTGTGTCGCAAAATGCCCAATGGTGCTCTCGTGACAATTGATGGTGCGCGCCATGAGATTATGATGGAGCGCGACATCTACCGCCAGCAGCTGTGGGGTGCTTTTGATGCTTTTGTTCCCGGCAGTGGGTTATAGAAACACGCGGCCCGCTTTTTTCAAATTACAGCCTGACGGGCTTTTTCGATAGCCACTTTCATATCAGCGGCGGGATCAGCGCTAAGCAGGGAGGGCTGAAAGCCCACGGTTTCAATATCGCTCACACCAATGGTGTTGAGCCACCACGCAAGATAAGTTGACTGGAAATCACTGCCGTATTTGGGATCGACACCGGGAGCAAAGACGCCGGAAGTGTAAAATACACTGGCTTTTTTGTTTTCGAGCAGGCCTGAGTATCCAGCTTCAGGGTCAAACCCGAAGGTGAGACCGGGCTGGGTAATAATGTCGATATATTGTTTGAGTTTATATGGGATGCCGCCATTCCACATGGGCACAGCAAAGACATAATGATCGGCTTCGGTGAAACGCCGGGTGATTTCAACCACCTGGTCCCAGGCAGACTGGCGTGCCGCGTCCATCTCGCCGACACCAAAAAAGGTCATTTTTGCTGCCGCCTTGTCGCCATCAAACTCGGGCAGGTCTGCTTGCCAGAGATCCAGAGTGTCGACCCGAATGTCAGGGTCAGATGCCTTTCGTGCGTCAACGTAGGCTGCAGCAAGCGTGTTTGATTGCGAATTCGCACCGCGTGGAGAAGCGATGATGTGAAGGAGTTTGCTCATAGGGTCTGTTTCCTTTGTGTGCGTCAGGCGGGTGATCCAATGTTTGAAATCAATCAAAAAAATAACCCTTCTAATATTGCATAGATGGTTACAGTATAAAAAGTAACCAGTCAAACTCAAATTTGACAGTTACGAATTACAGAATGATTATGGAGATAATTTCGTATGAAATAACTTGTAAAAAATAAGTTTAAGGGTTACCTGAATGTGACACATAAATGTTTCGCACCAATTCAAGGAGCGTGTGATATAATCGAGCCCGACCGCCCCCAACCATTTTTTGTTGCAGATAATTGCGCGCTTGATTTTCTCAATAGCGTGGCAGCGCCATGGGGAGGTGAAATAGAATGGCTGGCAAACGGCCGCGATTTGCTCGACTGGCTGGAACAGGCGGGCCTGCTGCCAACCGGCGTGGCCAAACAGTTTTCCACTGAGTTTTCAGCTTCGGCCATGGATGATGTTGCTTTTCAGGCTCGAGATCTGCGTGAGTGGTTGCGCGATTTTGTCATAACCCATTCAGGCAACCCGTTTAACCCTGAAATGGCAAGAGACCTTGAGCGGGTTAACCGCCTGTTGACGACGGATGAAACGTTTAGCCAGATAGTGTTGCCGGAAGTGCCCAACGGCACCAGGCCGCAATCGTTGTTATGGCAACAAGTGCGGAGATGGCGCCAGCCTGAGGACCTGTTGTTACCGATTGCCGAATCTATCGCGAAACTTGTTTGCCGCGCTGATTTTTCTCGTGTCAGGAACTGCGAAGGCCCGGCCTGCACCTTATGGTTCCACGATATCAGCAAAAACCACACCCGTCGCTGGTGTACCATGAGTGTTTGCGGCAATCGCGCCAAAGCCGCAGCCCACCGCGCCAGAAAACGCACCAAATCCGGTAAATTAGCTCTGCAGTAACTCCAAGGCAGCCTCGTGCAGTTCGCGGCATCCAGCAGCAATTATTCTGCCGCCTTCACTGGCCGGATTACCTTCCCAGGTGGTGATAATACCGCCGGCATTTTCAACAACAGGGACAAGGGCTGCAATGTCATATGCATTGAGGCCGGTTTCCACCACCAGATCAAGCTGACCGGCTGCAACCATACTGTAGAAATAACAATCTCCGCCAAAGCGAACCAGTCGAACAGCTTTTTTTACGCGCTCAAACGCTTTGGCATCAACGGTTTCGATGAAATGTTCGGGTGCTGTACTGCCCATGAGCGCATCGGCAATTTTGGTGCATTTTCGGGTTTTAAGGCGCGTTTCCTGTTCGTTTTTGAGCAGAAAAGACCCCAGGGAAGACCCCAGGAAAAGTTCGCCGATGTAGGGTTGGTTCATGGCGCCAATTATTGCCGTTCCGTTAAATGTCAGGCCAATCAACGTTCCCCACAGGGGCACACCGGAAATAAATGAGCGCGTGCCATCTATGGGATCAAGCACCCAGCAATAAGGAGATGTGCCGACTTTTTTACCGAATTCTTCGCCAAAAATCGCATCATCAGGGTAAGCTGCCTCAATCATCTCGCGGATAATTTTCTCACCGGCGCGATCAGCTTCAGTCACCGGGTCAAAGCGGCCCTGGCCATCCTTGTGATCAATGGTTAAAGGTTTGCGAAAATACGGAAGTATGACGGCCGCACTTGCTTGTGCTGCGGAAACGATAAAAGCCAGACGATCTTCGATATCTTCTTTACCGGGTTGTAAGAGAGATGTGGACATAGGTGATTAGAGCTACTTTGAAAAATCAAAACCAGAGCCGAAGCTCCAAGGTCAGATTACTGACAATTGGCAGTTTATAATAGTGAGAAGAAAAGAATGCATCTTTTTTTTCAAATCCGAACGGTTTCAAGTTAAAATAATTTTGAATCAGTACTTGATTTTTGTGCGGCGCACACTTAATTATATTGCATCGCAGTATGATTGTTTGCAATCATTTCTGCTGCCCCTTATCGGGCGTTTCCTCCCTAGACTTGGGCCGCTCGAACATCTGTTTGAGCGGCCTTTTTTTATGTGTTCCAATTTCGATCCACCGGGATATTTCCTGATTATTCTGCCGCCCATCGCGGCGCCATCAGCAGATCCACAGTAAGAGCGGCCAGTTTTTCCATGACACTGATCAAATTGCTTTGTAATTCTTCAAAACCCTGGTGAAGCTCCAGCCGGTTTTCATCCAGATAAAGGGCTCTGTTGATTTCGATCTGAATGGCATGCTGATTATTGTGCCCGATACCATATTTCTGGGTGATAAACCCACCGGCATAAGGTTTGTTGCGCACAACTGTATAACCCATCTCGGTTAGTTTTTGCTCGAGAAAGTCTGTGACATGGCAGGGGCAGGTACGGCCAAACCTGTCGCCCAGCACAAAGTCAGGCCGGGTTTGGCTGGCTAAATTCCCTGTCCGTTCGGTGGTCGAAAGAAGCGGGCGACTTGAAGGCATCGAATGACAATCAACGAGGAGGCTTGCGCCAAATTTGGTCTGGCTGGCTTTCAACAATTGTTCAAGCCTTGTATGATAGGGGTAATACAGTGTGGCTATGCGTTCTTCTGCCTCACTAAAGGTCAAACGATGACGGTAAATCTCTTCGTTTTCACTGACAATGCGGGCAATTGTGCCAAGGCCGCCGGCGACACGCAGCGAGCGCGTATTGACAAATGATGGCAATCTGTCGCTGAACATTGCCGGGTCGAGTTCATAGGGCTGGCGATTGACATCGACATAGGCGCGCGGAAAATGTGCCATCAAAAAAGGCGCGCCCAGCTGTGGCGTATGGTTAAAAATCCTGTCGACAAAACAATCTTCGGAAAGTCGTAATCGATGGGCATCGAGGCGCGACGAGGCGATAAAAGCGGCTGGGTATGTGCAGCCACTGTGCGGTGAATTAAAGACCAGCGGTGTGGTTATTGCCTCAGGTGCCAGGACCTCGAATGCCGGTGAAAAAAGTGCAGTGGTATGGCAGTCTCGCGAACCTTTCTCACCCTTGTTTTGGTGCATACCTTCATCTAAAAAATGTGCCATCTTCAATTGCAGCCTGATCTCGAGAAATGAATCGCACCCAAAGACAGTGCTCACCATGCCAAGAAAAACAACGCCTGTCCATGAATTGGTCAATTGACCCTGTGGCTTTCACAGGGTATTTACCTCTTTGTGCTTAAATCACTGCGGTCACCGGTCGTGAATATCCGGTGGCGTTGAAAATAAACGGGGCATATAGACAAATGGCGAAAATACTTCTGGCGGAAGATGATGGCGATATGCGTCGGTTTTTGGAAAAAGCCCTGCAAAAAGCCGGGCACGATGTCATCTCTTTTGAAGAGGGTTTAAGTGCGTATGAACGCCTCAAGACGGAAGCCTATGACCTTCTTTTGACAGATATCGTCATGCCGGAGATGGATGGAATTGAACTTGCCCGCAAGGCAGCTGAACTTGATCCGTCAATTAAAATCATGTTTATCACCGGCTTTGCCGCCGTCGCGCTGAACCCGGATAATGATGCGCCTAAAGATGCCAAGGTCTTATCCAAACCGTTCCATCTGCGCGAGCTGGTGGATGAAGTTGAGCGCCTGATAGCCGCCTAGGCGGCAAGCTGCTTTAAGCCTTGCGCCAACGGTCCAATCCAGTTATACGAGTGCCGTTATTCCAATTGATTTTCCGCATTGGAATAAGCGTTTTTTTGAGCGCATGATGGGCGGTTAGCTCAGCGGGAGAGCACCTCGTTGACATCGAGGGGGTCACTGGTTCAATCCCAGT
>CAZVAZ010000189.1:0-5048 GCA_964625235.1 uncultured Hyphomicrobiales bacterium | reverse complement strand
ACCGCGCCTGGCTTTTCACAATCGTCAGAAATCTGTGGCGCGATCACTTGAGATCAATTAAGAGGCTGCAGCTCGTTGAGCCGCTGGAATTGAGCCAGGAAGATATTTTACCCGCATCATACGAGACCGCTATTGTCAATGTTGTGGCCGTGCGGCAGGCGTTTGAAAACCTGTCTGACGAGCACCGCGACATTCTGGCTCTTGTCGATGTCGGCGGGTTTGGGTATGAAGAGTGCGCAATAATGCTGAATATCCCCAAAGGCACCGTGATGTCACGTGTCAGCCGGGGACGCGCTGCATTGGCGCAACTGTTGAATGAAAATAATGTTGTGGCGATGTCATCGCCATCAAAACGGAAAAAATTGTGAGTGAAACCCGACCAGATATAGCGATAATCAACGCCTATGTTGACGGTGAGCTGGAAGCCGCTGACGCTGCGGGCGTGGCTGAAGCGATTGCCGCTGATTCGCAACTGGCTTCGATGGTGGCGAATTTGCATGCGATGAAATCCGCTGTGGGCGATGCCTTTAATACCAGCGAAGTCATTGCCGTTACCCCTCAAAAACCATATTTGTCGCGCGCATCTCTTATGGCTTTGGCCGCCTCTCTTGTTGTCGCGGTGATTGGCTCAGGGCTGTGGTATGGACTTAGCCAACGCAACACTGATGATGTGATATCTCAGGCCCTGCTGCAACATGACAACTGGCTGGTCAAGCCACAGGCGGCACAAAATGGTATTATCAACGCTGCTGCGCTGATAACACCTGATTTAACACCTGCGGGCCTCACCTTGGCCGGGGTTCAGAAAAACATACCCCTGGGAGATACCTTCGGGCAGCGATATGCCTATGTTGGAACGCGCGGATGTAAATTGAGCCTGTTTGTTTCCGAGCGCGATCATGCCTTTGAGGGTATTGGCAACACAGCCAGACCGGATGCTTTAATCGTCAAGTGGGCTGTGGCCAATCGCGGCTTCCTGCTGGTTGCACGAAACATGAACCAGGAACGTTTTCGTGTGATTGCCAAGGCATTGGAAGCTGCAACTGCGCGCGCTGTGGCGCTGGATGAACCCATGCGGTTGGCGATGTTGCAGACGCGCAAACCCTGCGGTGGCAAGAAAGTCTCCTGAATTTATTTTTTCTCTGATGGAATAAAACCGGCCTCCCGGTCGTTTCTTCTTTTCAGTGGGCGTGCAGCCTGTTGAAATTTTGGTACTATCTGGGGAGGAAAATTATGTCCGGTAAGGATAAACAAGGCCTATTCGAATTATATGAAAAAGAAGATGTGGAACGCGCTGACGAACTGGTTTTCGGTCGCGTTACCAACCAGGACCGTCGCGGGTTTCTGCGTGGTGCCGGACTGACCACAATGACAGCGCTTGTGGGTGCGGCAATACCGTTTGCTGCCAATATGCCAGCCGGATTTATTCCGGTTGCTCTGGCCGGAGAAGATTCAATTACCGGTAAAGACGGGCTGACTTTGCTGAACGACCGCCCGCTCAATGCCGAAACACCGCCACATCTGCTCAATGACGACATCACCCCGATTGAGCGCCATTTTATCCGTAATAACGGTAATCCACCGGAAAGTTTTTCTCCCGATGGCTGGATGCTGACGATTGACGGTCTTGTCGACAAGCCGATGAAACTGAGCATTGCGGATTTGAAAAAGAATTTTGAAGTTGTTACCGAAGCCCTGACGATTGAATGCGGTGGTAATGGCCGCGCCTTTTTCGACCCGCCGGCAAAAGGCAACCAGTGGACATATGGCGCTGTCGCCTGCACCAACTGGACCGGTGTACGTTTGGCCGATGTTTTAAAAGCAGCAGGCGTCAAGGACAATGTGATCTATACAGCACATGTGGGGGCTGATACCCATCTTTCCGGCAAACCGGGCAAGCTTGCTCTTTCCCGTGGTATGCCGATTGAAAAAGGGCTCAATCCCCATAATCTCATTGCTTTTGAGCAAAATGGTCAACCGTTACATCCAATGAACGGTGCACCATTGCGTCTGGTGGTGCCGGGTTGGCCGGGGTCACTTTCACAAAAATGGCTCACCCGTGTTTATTTGCGTGACGTAGTTCATGACGGTGCCAAAATGACCGGCAAAGCCTATCGTGTCCCCAACCGGACGGTTGAGCCGGGTGAGAAGGTGGAGAACAAAGACTTTGACATCATTAATGCCATGCCGGTTAAATCTCTCATTACGTCGCCAAAAACCGGGGCTACCACCAATAATGGTATGATCGAAGTCAATGGCCATGCCTGGTCAGGCGATGACGCTGTGGCATCCGTGGATGTATCGATTGATTTCGGCGCAACCTGGATTAAAACCGCATTGACATCACCGGTAAATCCATATGCCTGGCAGACTTTCAACGCCAAACTTATGTTGCCCAAGAAAGGCTATTATGAAATCTGGGCCCGGGCAACAAGCACTAAAGGCGTTGCTCAACCTCATGCCATTGCATGGAACCCGAAGGGGTATCTCAATAATTCCCTGCACAGGATTGCCGTCAGATCGGTCTAGTCCTCCTTTCACCGTCAGTCGGGCTTTTAAAGTAATATGTTACTTTAAGAGCCCGATTTTTTTAACTTCAAATTTTAGGAGGTGAGTATGGTTTTGCTCAATTTCCAGAGCAAAATTTTGCGACTACTGTTTGCCGCCGTCATAATGATTGGTGCCGCGGGTTTTTATGTGTCTTCGTCACTCGCTACCAGTGATACAAGCTCGGATGTTGTCGAGCCTGATGAACTGGCGCAGTGGGGATTGCCGCTGGATGTGGGCCGCGAAGAGGTTGAAATCTACTGCAACGCCTGCCACTCTTTAAGACTGGTGGCCCAGCAGGGAATGACTAAAGATGACTGGGATGAATTATTCGTCTGGATGGTTGAGGAACAGGAAATGGAGAAGATACCCGCTGAAGACAGAATTCTTGTCCTCGATTATCTCTCCAAACACCTGGGTATTGACAGAAAACTAAAGAAAAACTAAACAGGGCGGGTGAACTAAGCAACTACTGCAAATTTGTTTTGTTAATGTGATATTAGCCGGGATATCAAACTCCCGCTGGTTTTGCCCAACTTGTTTATTTTGGTGTGATATTGTCCGACTGTCACGAAAAAACGGTTGTTCGTTAAAAGGATAATAAAATGCTAAATCGTCGTGGTTTTCTGACTTCCGGTCTTGCCGCAGGAACGCTGGGACTTTCCTCGCCTGTGTTGGCGCACAGAAAAAACCAGCGCTATGTTCTGCCGCAAGAATTCATGCCGCGTGAGGTTCAACTGGATCGAGGTCTGCAAGCGGGCGAAATCCATGTGTACCCGGGTGAATTTGCGCTTTACTGGACGTTGGCGGACAACAGGGCCATTCGCTGGGCCGTCGGTATTGGCCGCGGAAATCTATACCATCCGGGCACATTTTATGTGCGGGCAAAGCAAAAATGGCCAAGATGGATACCCACTCATGCCATGAAAAAGCGTCGACCAGGCGCTTATCGGAAATTTCTCAGAGGCGGAATATACGAAAGAGGACAGCCCGGTGGCATATCCAATCCTTTGGGCGCGCGGGCACTATACCTTTATAACGCCAGGGGGCGCGATACTTACCTGCGCATTCACGGCACCAATGACCCCCGGACCATCGGTATTGAAGTCTCAAACGGCTGCGCCCGGCTGGTAAATGATCAGGTCAAGCAACTCTATGCCATGGTACCCATTGGTACAAAAGTCGTGCTCAACAAAAAAGCAGGTGCCGGGCCGGCACATTCAAATATTTCTTAAAATTGCCGGTGAGGTTTTTGACCAACAAAAAAAGGCCGGAGCTTTATTGCTCCGGCCTTTGTTGCGTCCAGGGAAGGTTAAACGCTGTAGTACATATCAAATTCCACCGGATGCGGTGTCATTTCATAGCGGTAGTTTTCTTCTTCTTTCAGCTCGAGATAAGCTTCAATCTGCTCTTCGGTGAAGACACCGCCTTTGAGCAGGAAGGCATTGTCTTCGCGTAAGCTGTCAATCGCCTGGCGCAGTGAATGACATACTGTGGGAATGCCGGTGAGCTCTTCAGGCGGCAGGTCGTAGAGATCCTTGTCCATGGCATCACCGGGATCAATTTTGTTCTGAATACCGTCAAGGCCGGCCATCAACATGGCAGCAAATGCCAGATACGGGTTGGCGGCGGGATCAGGGAAGCGCGCTTCGACACGCTTGGCATTTGGAGAGGTGGCAAACGGGATGCGGATTGAGGCCGAGCGGTTGGACGACGAATACGCCAGCAATACCGGAGCTTCATAACCCGGCACCAGACGCTTGTAGGAGTTGGTGGTGGGGTTGGTGAAAGCGTTGAGCGCCTGCGCATGTTTGATGATGCCGCCGATGTAATAGAGGCAATCCTGGGACAGATCGGCATATTTATTGCCGGCAAATAACGGCTTGCCGTCTTTCCAGATCGACTGGTTGCAATGCATGCCGGTACCATTATCACCAAACACCGGCTTGGGCATGAAGGTGGCGGATTTACCATAGGCATGGGCGACGTTATGGACCACATATTTATAAATTTGCAGCTTGTCGGCCATCTCCGTCAGTGGAGCGAATTTGATGCCCAGTTCATGCTGGGCGGCACCGACTTCATGGTGATGTTTTTCAACTTCGACGCCCATGTCAGTCATGACAGACAGCATTTCGGAGCGAATGTCCTGGCAGCTGTCGACGGGATTAACCGGGAAATAGCCGCCGGTGGTGCGCGGGCGATGACCCAGATTGCCCATTTCATATTCAGTGCCGGTATTTGATGGCAACTCCGAGCTGTCAAGTTTGAAGCCGGTATCATAGGGAGACGAGGTAAATCTTACATCGTCAAAGATGAAAAACTCAGCTTCAGGGCCGAAGAAAATCTCATCGCCGATTTTTGTCTGCTTCAGGTAAGCTTCAGCGTTCTTGGCGGTCATGCGTGGGTCGCGTGAATAACCTTCACCGGTGGCGGGTTCGAGAATATCGCAGATAATCACCAGGGTGGCTTGAGCATAAAACGGGTCAATCTGGCAGGAA
>CAZVAZ010000188.1:0-5058 GCA_964625235.1 uncultured Hyphomicrobiales bacterium | reverse complement strand
CAAGTTCTTTGGCGTCAGCACGAACAACACTCAGATCAGAATCCATCAGGCGTTCAATTTTGATCTCCATTTCATCTGAAAGCTTAAAGCCATCAGGCCCGAATAATTTGATGCCATTGTCATAATATGGATTGTGCGAAGCCGAGATCATGACACCCAAATCAGCGCGCAACGAACGCGTCAGCATCGCAACCGCCGGGGTCGGCACCGGGCCAAACTGGAATACATCCATGCCAACGGCGGTAAATCCGGCCACCAGTGCCGGCTCGATCATGTAGCCCGACAACCGCGTATCCTTGCCGATCACCACACGATTGCGATGATTGCCACGGGTAAACAGACTTCCCGCTGCCATACCAACCCTGAGGGCGGTTTCGGCCGTCATATTGCCGGAATTGGCGCGATCACGAATACCATCGGTTCCAAAATACTTTCGCGACATTTTGAAAAAAATCTCCAAAAACGGGTAGTTTTGCCCTCACAGGGATCATTTATACCCAATTCATTAAAATACCAACTGTCAAATAACCTGTATCGCCCCGGCAACTCTCAAAGCCTGTCGCGTTTGCGCCACATCATGTACCCTAATAATCTGAATACCGCTGGCCGCAGCCTTCAGGGCAGCGGCAATTGACCCCGGCACACGCTGCCTGGCCTCCGTCACATCTGACAATTCACCAATAAACCGTTTTCGTGACGCACCCAATACAATGGGCACACCAAGCCCGTGAAAAAACGCCAGATTGGCCAGCAGTTCCAGATTGTGTTTCAGGTTTTTGCCAAACCCGATGCCTGGATCAACCAGCAAATTTGCACGTTTTATACCGGCAGCTTCCGCCACCGCTAATCGATCCGCCAGCCAGTTAAAGACCTCAAGCACAGTATTTTCATAGACGGGATTATCCTGCATGCATCGCGGATCACCTTGAGCATGCATCAAAATAACCGGTCGATCCAGTTCACGCGCAACCGAACCACTGTTTTCATCAAACGTCAAAGCACTGACATCATTGATAATCCGCGCACCTTTGCCCACTGCCTGTCGCATAACTTGCGGTTTTCGCGTATCAATCGAAAGTGGTTGAGAAAGTCTTCGCAATCCTTCCACCACAGGCAGAACACGGGCCAATTCATCATCAATCGATATGGGCTCAGCGCCTGGCCGTGTTGATTCACCGCCAATATCAAGAATGTCCGCACCCGCCGCTGCCAGCGAGTGACCATGAGCAACAGCTGCATTTTCGTCAAGAAAATCACCACCGTCGGAAAAACTGTCTGGTGTCACATTGACCACACCCATAATAAGCGGGCCTGAATGACCTGACTTCAAAGCCAGTGAGCGCTCATTTTCAAGCAGCGCCAACGCTTCAACAACAGCTGTCTCGTTTGATGTGCGCAGATCACTATAGTTGCGCAACTCCCGCGTCATCGTGCCGGACAGGTTCTGCCACACTTCCACTGCCTGAAACCCGATATCTCCACCAGCCAGCCTGCCCGCACTTGCCGTATTTATGGCATCTTGTGCCATCGTGCCATAAAGCAGGCCTGTCGGGTTTAAATAAACATCGCGCGCCATCAACATTTCCAATTGCCCGGAATACAAACAAGACACAAACAAGGCGGGGCATGTCATCATACCCCGCCTTTGATATCATTGTCTGTCTAAACTCAAGTCTGTGGTTGCGGCTCCATACCACCGCTTGATTTGGGCTTTTTCTTAGGGCTTGTCTTTTTGGCACCGGCAGTAGGAACGGCTGAACCCTTGTCGCCCGAGGTATCATCAGGATTTTCACGTACCGGCTGCACACCTTTGAGCAGATTGATAATTTCGTCACCACTCAAGGTTTCATATTCCAGCAAGCCTTGAGAAATCGTATGAAGATCTTTAACCTTCGCCTTCAGCATCTTCTTGGCAAGTTTATATCCTTCGTCAACGATACGATGGATTTCACTGTCAATCAGCTTCTGGGTTTCCTCGCTCATATTCTGTGTGCGTGAAACCGAATGGCCAAGGAAAACCTCTTCCTCATTATCGCCATAGGCCAGGGGTCCAAGCTTGTCACTCATGCCAAACTGGGTGACCATGGCCTTGGCCATTTTTGTCGCCATCTGAATATCGGAAGATGCACCCGATGTTACCATATCGTGGCCAAAAATCAGCTCTTCTGCAACCCGCCCGCCCATGGCAACAGCAATATCAGCTTTAAGCTTTGCCCGGGTCAGTGAAATATGATCGCGCTCAGGCAGGCGCATCACCATGCCCAGCGCACGCCCACGTGGAATTATCGTGGCTTTATGAACCGGGTCTGAGGCATCCAGATTAATCGCTATCAGAGCATGCCCGCCTTCATGGTAAGCGGTGAGTTTTTTCTCTTCTTCAGTCATCACCATCGAGCGCCGTTCAGCCCCCATCATGATTTTGTCTTTGGCACTTTCAAATTCAGCCTGCGTTACCATCCGCTTGTCACGCCGCGCTGCCAACAGGGCTGCCTCATTTACCAGGTTAGCAAGGTCAGCACCGGAAAAACCCGGTGTTCCGCGTGCAATCGTCCGCGTCTCCACATCAGGCGCCAGAGGTACTTTGCGCATATGCACTTTGAGAATTTTTTCGCGCCCGATAATATCAGGATTGGGCACCACCACCTGACGGTCGAAACGACCGGGACGCAGGAGGGCTGGATCAAGCACATCGGGACGGTTGGTTGCCGCAATCAGGATGACGCCCTCAGTTGCTTCAAACCCGTCCATTTCAACCAGCAACTGATTGAGCGTCTGCTCGCGTTCATCATTGCCGCCGCCAAGGCCGGCGCCACGATGGCGACCGACTGCATCAATCTCATCAATAAAGATGATGCAAGGGGCATTTTTCTTACCCTGTTCAAACATATCGCGCACCCGGCTGGCACCGACACCGACAAACATTTCAACAAAATCAGAACCTGAAATTGTGAAAAACGGCACATCAGCTTCACCTGCAATCGCGCGGGCCAATAAGGTTTTACCGGTTCCAGGCGGGCCTACCAGCAACGCACCTTTTGGAATATGACCACCTAAGCGCTGGAATTTATGCGGCTCGCGCAAAAACTCGACAATCTCCTGCAAATCTTCCTTGGCCTCATCAATACCAGCCACATCATCAAAGGTTATTCGGCCGTGACGCTCGGTTAAAAGCTTGGCTTTGGACTTGCCAAACCCCATGGCCTTGCCGCCGCCACCCTGCATCTGGCGCATGAAAAATATCCACACACCAATCAACAACAACATCGGGAACCAGGAGACAAAGACGTCCATCAAAGACGGTGAGCCTGAATCCAGCGGCTTGGCGATAATGGTCACGTTGTTTTTCTGCAACCGTGTCACCAAAGTCGGATCATTGGGGGCGTAGGTTTTGAAACTTCTGTTCGACTTGAAGAAGCCGGAAATGGAATCTCCCGCAATCGTCACTTCCCTGACATTGCCGCTATCCACTTCAGACAACAGTTCCGAAAAACTGATTTCATTGGGCACGGGTCTTTGTCCCGGTGATTGGAAAACATTAAAAAGTGCGACCAGCAGCAGGGCGATAATCACCCATAACGCAAAATTTCTAAAATTATTCACTTAAGCAACATCCTTTCGGGATGGATAAAGGCGATACTTCAATTCATCAATCGCATTATAAAACTAAAATCACCTGAATAAGTCATTCCAGTTAAAGTTACATTTAAAATAGGGGCACAAAGCCCGTTTGCCAACCGCCAGACTTACAAGAAACAGGCCAACCAGCACTGTTTTGGTCAATTATAGCAAAAAACTCAACAAATCTGGAAAATTTTATGCTCATCCGGTGAAATCCAACCCGCTTAAACTTCTGTCAGTTGCTCAGAATTGGCAAAATCTGCTTCAATTTGACACAAGGAATTTGTCTCATAAAAATTCAGATGCGGCACAGCATATAATGCATCACTGTGCCAAAACGATGGCAGACCCGCAGCCAAAGCTGAAGGATAGTTCAATTTGGACTTCAGCAATGGTTTGATCCGGGCATAATTGTCCACACCCAGAGCTTTAACCACCAGTGGGTTTTCAGTTGAAGCAGAAAGCGAAACCCTGATCCTGCCGTCCCACACAAGGTTTTGCCCCGGATGTAGCAAAATTTCCGGCAATGCAATGCGCCCGGTCTCGCGCATAATCCAGATTTTACCTTGTCGTGACATCAACAAGCAGCCACCCAATGTGCGTGTTGAGCGCTCGCGCATCTCTATCCAGGCAAGAAGCTGAGCCATAGAAGAATGAGCAGGCACATAAGCGCGCCCGGCAACCGCACGCAAAAGCCGGCCCAAAACCCGGCGCTTTATTTCATGAAGGTACTGTTCCAGTTGGTTAGGGTCGAGGATGCAATAGCCTGCCGCAAAAACCTCCACAGCCTGCCCGATGGCCTGCACGCTCATTGCATCCAGCGCTTCGCGAGCCTGCGCCAGTCTGCCAGCCGTTTCCACCAGCCCGTGGGCGCCAATCCCCAAAGGCTCCAGCAACGCCAAAGCCTGGCGAAACCGCACCCGGTCATACTTCAGATCATCATTGCCGGGATCACTGACATACGCGCATTTGACACCTTCAACCAGCTGCAACAACCTGGCCCGCTCGACCCCGAGCAGAGGGCGATAAATCACGGTTTCTTTCCATGTCCGCGACGTTGCCATCGCGCAAAGCCCGTCAACACCGCTGCCCCTGGCCAGGCGCAACAAAACCGTTTCAGCCTGGTCATCAAGCGTATGTGCCACCAGCAAATGGCTTATCTCACGTTGTGCGCACCAATCACACATAAGGTCATAGCGCGCATTGCGGGCATTTGCCTGGATATTTCCTTCTGAATTAGCCCCGCTCCAGCGAAAAGCTTTGTGAGTCAACCCGTATTGCCGGGAAATTCTGGCAACAAATTGAACTTCTTCGGCAGCTTCCTGGCGCAAACCGTGATCTACACTGAGCACGCTTAATTCAGGCGCATCCTCACCGATTAATTGTCGCCATGCCACCAGCATCAACATCAGTGCCATACTGTCGGCGCCGCCGGAAACC
>CAZVAZ010000187.1:0-5111 GCA_964625235.1 uncultured Hyphomicrobiales bacterium | reverse complement strand
TTTCCAGCGTCAACGACTACCTCAACAGCTTTGATAATATGGAAGGCTATTTCGTACAGACCGCGCCTTCCGGTAAATTCACCAGCGGGCGGTTTTTTATCAGCCGGCCCGGCCGGATAAGGTTTGAATACGAGCCCCCCAGCCCTTTGTTGATTGTAGCCGACGGAACCTGGGTTTCGATTGAAAATCGCAAACTGAAAACTTCCGAACATTATCCACTCAGAACCACACCTCTCAAAATCATTCTGGCAAAAAACATAGATCTTTTGAAAAACGCGGATGTCACCCAGGCCTTTCGTGATGAAAGCCGCATCACTGTTACTCTGCATGATCGCGGCTTGATTGATAATGGTGAAATTACGCTTGTTTTTCAGACCGAAAACATGCTTCTCAAGGAGTGGATTGTGATTGACGGGCAAGGGCTCCAGACCCGTGTTTCGGTTTCCGAGCTGGTAACCGGCATTCAGCGGAGCCAGAAGTTGTTTTTCATAAAAAAACCGGATTTTCCCGAATCCGATCGATAGACCTGCATAACAAGACACACGTCACTGCAATTTTCCTGATATCCCCTGTTGTTAGAATTTTCCGGAGCTGAAACATGAAATTGTCCGTCATCACCTGGAATATAAATTCAGTACGCCTGCGGATGCCAATTGTCGAACAGCTTTTAAAACAATATTCACCCGATGTCCTGTGCCTGCAGGAAACCAAATGCCCCAATGGCCAGTTCCCTTTTGCACCTTTGAGAAAACTCGGCTATGAGCATATCGTCATCAATGGTCAGCCTGGATATCATGGCGTGGCAACGCTGTCGCGATACCCAATTGAGGCGGAAGAAACCCGCGAGTTCTGCAAAAAAGGCGATACACGCCATGTGGCCATAACACTCTCAACTCCCTCAGGTCCGGTGACCATACACAATTTTTATGTCCCCGCCGGTGGCGACGAGCCTGACCCTGAAGTTAACGAAAAATTCGCCCACAAACTGGCATTTCTCGAAGAAATGACCGAATGGTTTGCCGAAGAAAAAAACCGCGACCGCAAGATGATCCTGGTCGGCGATTTAAATATAGCACCACTTGAAACCGACGTCTGGTCCCATAAAAAACTCCTCAAAGTTGTGAGCCACACCGCCGTCGAAATAGACCATCTCGACAGAGTTCAGGCATCACTGGGCTGGTCAGATGTGGTGCGCCATCATATTCCTGCCGAAGAAACCCTGTTTACTTGGTGGAGTTATCGCGCCCGCGACTGGAAAGCCGCCGACAAAGGTCGGCGGCTGGACCATATCTGGGCAACACCGGGATTAACCGGCACATCAACCGGTGTCGAAGTGATAAAAGACGCAAGAGGCTGGGAGCGCCCTTCAGACCACGCGCCGGTTCTGGCCAGATTTGATTTAGGTTGAACCTGATTACAAATGTTTTTGTTCAAGCTGTTTTTGAATATTACCAAGGTCACCCAGGGTTTGATTCAATCGGTTTTCCAGCATATTAAACATTTTGACCCCGATTTCTGGAAATTCTTCAGCCAGTCGCAACAATAGATCGCGCGAAATTTTAAGGGCCGTCACATCATCAACCGCGCGTAAACTGGCGCGACGCGGACTGTCCGTCAAAACACTGGTCTCCCCGGCAAATGCGCCCGGCAATACCGGAATATTTGCAGCGTTCTTTTTTTCTGATCCCGAAACCAGTTCTGCATTCCCGCTCAGAATAACAAATGTAGCCGTTGCTTTATCACCTTTGCGATAAAGCAACTGGTCTGCCTTGAAAGTAACGCGCTCGGCAGAAAACGCCACGATTTTCAATTGTTCATCCGTCAAACCGGAAAACAACGCGACACCTTTGAGAATGTCAGTATCGTTATCTATTGCCATTATCGTTCCCCTCAGGAATTCCCGAAAAAATCTTTACGGGTAAAATCCACGCCACACCCAGATGTCCTGCCCAGAGCATGATAATACTGGAAAAAGATCTCCAGTGCACCTTTTTCCCAAATCAGCTGTGGTTTTTTAGGGTATTTTGGCGTTCAGGGTACGAGCTTGTAGCCGCCGGTCTCTGTTACCAGAATTTCTGCATTGGAAGGTTCGCGTTCAATTTTCTGTCTCAGGCGATAAATATGCGTTTCCAGCGTATGGGTGGTAACGCCGGAATTATACCCCCAGACCTCGTGCAGCAGAACATCGCGTCCAACCACCTGATCACTGGCGCGATAAAGATATTTTAAGATGGCGGTCTCTTTTTCGGTCAACCTGATTTTAGACTGGTCCTGGTCAACGAGAATTTTTGAACTTGGCTTGAAAGTGTAAGGCCCAATGGTAAAAATCGCATCTTCGCTTTGCTCATGCTGGCGCAAATGGGCTCTGACCCGGGCAAGAAGCACGCCAAACCTGAAGGGCTTGGTAACATAATCGTTCGCTCCCGATTCAAGGCCTAAAATAGCATCGGCATCGGAATCATGGGCCGTTAGCATGATAACCGGGCTTTTAAATCCGTTTTTGCGCATCATCTTGCACGCTTCGCGGCCATCAATATCCGGCAATCCAACGTCAAGAAGCACAAGATCGATATGTTCGCCCTTAACCGCACTAATACCTTCAGAACCGGTTGAGGCAGATATAGGCAAAAACTCATCATGCAGAGCAAATTGCTCCGCCAGGGATTCCCGCAAGGCATCGTCATCATCAATAATCAGTATTTTTTTGACGGTACTCATTGGTTTTATCCCCATATCAGAAATGCTGTAATTGCCTTTGGTACATGCAACGTGGTGTCGTAATCTCAATCGTCAAGGCAACTGCAACAAGAATAACCAGACTTTCACAAAAGTTTGACACAATGTGTAAATGGCGTGATCACTATTGTCACGGATGTATTGCTGTTAGAATCACGCGTATTTCATAAGTAACGTTGCGATGAAAAATTATCAACCAAACAATATCACACTTCATACGCTTAACGCTTCATCGACCACCGGAGTATTGTCATTTGGCTCGCAACATCTGCGCTGCTCTTTAGGAAGAAGCGGCATAAGAGCACGAAAACACGAAGGCGATGGTGCCACGCCACGTGGTAAAATGTCATTATTGCGGGTCTATTATCGACCCGACCGCCTCAGGCGGCCAAAAACCGGTTTGCCCGCATATCCTCTCAACCCCGCCATGGGCTGGTGCGATGACCCCCGCGATGCCAACTACAATCAACCGGTACCCTGGCCTTATGCAGCAAGTGCCGAACACCTGTGGCGCGAAGACCATCTATATGATCTCATGGTAATTCTGGACTTTAATCTTGTCCCGCGAAAAAAACACAGCGGCAGCGCCATTTTCTGGCACCTCTCCCAAAACAATTTTTCCGCCACCGAGGGCTGCATCGCCATTGAAAAGAAAGAAATGCTTAAACTGCTGGAAAGATGCGGGCCGGGAACCAGGATTATTGTCAAATAAAACACCTGTCAGCCTGTTGCATTAATCTGCACTTCCCCATTGTTAAGAAAACAGGTCTTGTCAAAGAGCGTCAAATCTACAGGATTCGGCGTTCTGACGTCTTCAAGTTGTGGAAATGGCTTTATTAACGCATCGTATGAGCGATCTATCTGAGAGATAATTACGATTATCATCCCGCTCTTTCTTGCAAATGACTTCAACGCCTGTACCTGGAGGTTAAGTTCGGGGTTTTCTCGTTTCTGATCAAGGAGTTGCAGGTAGTCAACAACCACAATGCTACCTCGCGGTGCTGTTTCCAATCGATTCATGATGTAGTCGGAATTGATATTGTCAGAATTATCAAACTCAAATTGATCATTGAAAACTGCAAGATTTACACCGATGTCTCGCAGACTGTTCAGCACATCACTTTCGTTGTATTCGAGTGTGAAAAACACACCTTGATGTCCTTGCTTTATGCCTTCTGCGATGAGCTCGAGGCTCATTAGTGTCTTGCCGTGACCGGGGCGGGCTCCAATTAAAACCAGATCACCGGAGTTTAGCTTGGCGAGTAACTCACGGGCGGGAGCGTCAATCGATGTTCGCGCCGCGAGCAAACTCCAGCTGTTAAAGCCTTCCTTTAACGCAATGCGATCCAGTGCCTCATTCAGCGGAATTTTTTCTTCTCTGGATAGACCTTTAGCAAGGCGCTTCAGGCGATAAAGTGGTGCTGACAGTCTCATTCAATAACCTCCTATAACGAGCCGGTTGTCACAATCCCTCTTTATGTTTGATGCTCGAATAGTTGGTTCTGAAATAATACAGCCCCATAGGTCGCATATTTTCCCGTTAGAGGGGGGAGGCGTGGGCTACAGCCTGTGAACAATCATATCACATTCATCAAAGATGAAGCATATAATTTGCAATTGTTCGGCATGGCGGAAAACCTGTGGCGTTGCGGCCTCATCCACGCGCACCGAAAATAGCGCTGCCCACACGCACGTGCGTTGCTCCGGCTTCGACGGCCACCTCAAAATCACTGCTCATACCCATGCTCAACCCGGAAATACCGTTGCGGCTGGCTATCTCTTTAAGCAGGGTAAAATGGGGGAGTGCGTCCTGGCTGAACGGGGGAATGCACATAAGGCCGGTTATTTTGAGTTCATAATCACGTCGGCACATTGCAACGAAATCATCAGCCTGATCTGGCAGCACTCCTGCTTTTTGCACCTCGCACCCCGTATTGATCTGGATAAAAAGCTCAAGGGGCTTGTCTTGCGCCGTCATTTCACTGGCAAGGACACGGGCAAGCTTTGGTCGATCAAGGGTCTGGATAACATCAAACAGGTGTACTGCATCTTTCACCTTGTTGGTTTGCAACGGCCCGATAAGATGAAGCTCAATATCGCTGTACTGTTGCTTTAACTCCGGCCACTTCTGCAGGGCTTCCTGTACCCGGTTTTCACCAAAGACCCGGTGGCCAGCCTCAATTACCGGCGTAATTTTTTCGGCTGTGTGCGTTTTGGTAACAGTGACAAGCTCTACATCCAAAGGGCTGCGTCCAGCCTTTGCAGCAGCGTCCGAAATCTTTTGCTTAACCCGTGCAAGTGCCTGTACGGCACCATTTTTATCTGTCATTTTAGCTCATACCCGGACAAAAACATTGATGTCAGATGTATAGCGC
>CAZVAZ010000186.1:0-5115 GCA_964625235.1 uncultured Hyphomicrobiales bacterium | reverse complement strand
TAGGCAATTAAACGGATTTGTCAACAAAGACTGGCGTTTTAGTGTTAATTATCGCTATTCGGTTTTCCCTTTTAATTTTTGCAAAACATCATCTCCTGCCTGATGCCAGGCCTCGAAAGCCTCTGCCCGTTTCAAACTGTCCAGCCCCAGACCGGTAATGCTGCCCGGCAAACACAATTCTTCAACCAGTGCTGCAATTGGTTTTTCCGGCGTATCTCGAACAGTGGTTGCTGCTGCCCGGGTCATCTGGGCTACCAGTAGACGGGCGGTCTCAGGGTTCAGATCATTGCTCTGGGCCCATTCAGCCATCTCACCAATCAGATGTTGTATCCAGCCATAATAAGCCCCAAACATCGTCGCTGCTTCAAACTGTTCTTCATCATCCAGTACAAAAGTCGGCCCGCACGGGCCCAGCAATGTCCGGGTTATCTGGCAATCGGGAAAAATGGCCGTCGGGCTTTCACCGAACATAGCTGCTGTTACCGGCAATGCGCGGGTGATTGATGCACCATTGGTGCAGGCAGAAATCTCGGCAATGCTAACACCCGCACACAACGAGACTATTGTCTGGTCTGAACGCCAGGGCAGACCTTCAAGCGCATCTTTCACCTGCAAGGGTCGCACAGACAAAATAACCACATCACATGCCTCTACCAACGCACCATTTGAAGAGGCAATCTCAAGACCATGGTTGTGCGCCAGCATTTGTGCAATCTGGTGATTGCGCGGTGACAGCAGAAAATCAGGCTTCTGTTCGCCCCGCAACATGCCGGGAACCAGATAACTGATAAGGTGGCCAACGCCTAAAATTCCGATTTTCAAGGGAGTATCTGTCACGCCGGTTCGTCCATGATCAGCGGTATGGAAAGAAGAATACCAAATTCCTTTGGAAAATCTGCACTGATTCGGGCATGAACAGCACCCTGCTTGTCATAAAACCGCGATAGAGTAGACAAAGGTGCAATCGCTTCGTGCCAGATACCGGCGTTAAGGCATATCCCAAAGCTGCCATCACAATAAAACGCCACCCAGTCTTCAGGCTTCATGTCATCCCCGGTGTTGGCCAGAGCGGCGACAAAAGGTCTGTTGTCCAGGGGATAGAAAAGCTGACCGCCATCGGGGTGATGGTTGGCGTGCCACATCAAAAGCCGGGAGCGCTCAGGGCAGGGGTTGTTGGTGTCAGCTTTTTCAGGTTCGGTACACCAACCCAGAATATACTTGTCTTTGACCGCCATATTCTCACCGAAAAGCACATCACCCTGCCATCGGAATTCAAAAATTCCCTCCATATATCCACCCTCATCACCAGTCCCTGCATCAACCGGGCGCCATCCCTGATGTGGCCATTGGGTAATGGGGACGTGATGATTGGCAAAGTCGGTAACGAGAGTGCCGTATTCGGAAAAATTTTCCGCTGTCGCTTTGATTATCGGTACATCAAAATGTGGCAGGCCGGCAGGAACCTCCGGGTTCATATAATCAAAGCGCATGGCGTTATTATGGGGCATCTTTGTCTCTCCTGATGATAAATCCGGCCAGTAACGCAATAGCATCTTCCGGTTTTTCGCACACCAACGCACCTGTCGACCTGATATCGCCACGGACATCCACTGGTAAAGAGGTGTTTGATGTTTCGGGTATCTGGTTAAGTCTGCCACCAAAAAGAATTGGCAGGTCCAGACCCAGTTTATTTAATTCAGCTTTAAGTTCCCGGGCAAAGGATAAGGCAACACCATTGTAAGTGCTAACCGCAATGGCATCGACACATTCACGTTTGGCGCTTGCCGCCAAATCATCGGCATCTGTTGAAACTTTTTTTTTTATTTATTTGTTTACAACCTAGATCTACACCATATCAAGCAACAGCTTGCCATGTTCATGCACATCTGTTGTAGCCGTTATCACTTTGAAATTGCGCTCGCCAACAATGCGCCTGTCATCTGGTGTGACCTGCGCCAGATGGTGTTGGGCAAGCTCGCTGATTTCATCAATGATGGTGGAGGCAATAAGGGGGATACGCCCGCGCGGCACTGTTTCATCTGCCATCCCGGGGCCAAACAATTGCTCGAGCCTTTTGCCGCCGATGCGCCTCAGCGCCAGAAGCATTTCGAAGGGATCATCAATATTTATGCCCGCACGCGTAAACCCGTCGAGCACATTGTTTTGGAATTTAAGACCACCAAAAACCATCTCGCCCGCCAGCCTGTGCGCCAGTTCCATATCCAGCGAGCTGTTCTGAGCCAATGGTTGCTCAACCAGTCTGGCGGCAAACAATTGTGCTGCGATTATTTCATCAATATCGGGAATGCGAATATTTTCACTCACCGGCACCGGATTAATCGCATGGCCGGTTGGCTCCAGACTTTGTCCGGCGATATCGACGCTGATATAGGCTTCGAGGCTGGCGTAATTTTCCTGCTCGTTGCCGCGATATTGAGTTGTATTGCCATAAATCATGGTACCGGGACTTGCAGATACCTGCGCTAGGGCGAGATGAAAAGCCATGCGGCGGGTGGGGTCTGAAAAGTGATGGCCATAACAATGGCTGATACTGGCACCAATCAGGTCATTGACGATATATTTTTCCAGCAAAACAGCGCCCAGACAACAGCTTAAATCGCAAAACAGGGCGGCAAAGCCATCATCCAGATTGGAGTGAACAAGAATTTCCACTTCTTGTGCCGCAATCAGACCAAGAGCCTTTAACGTCGCCGAGGTGGTGTAAATATCGTCATCCCAGTGGGGCAGGCGAAAGGTGAAATACTGGCCCATATTACCGATTGCCGTTGAACCTGCGGCCAAAGCTGCCGTGGTATTTTCAAAAGCTGCGGGCAGCCCGAGAACAAAATCGCCAAAATGCGGTGCCACCGGTGCACATTGCGTCAGTCTGATAAAATCATCCATGCCCGCAAGCAGCAATCCCGTGCCTTTAGGGCGGTTTTGGCGCTGGTCGGCGGGGTAGCCCATGGACCAGTCCAGACACAGGCCATAGCGGTCGATGATTACGTCATGCGCCAGACAGGTTTCGTAAATTCCAGCGTAAGCCCGGCAGCTTTTATCAAACGAGCGAAAGCCCACCTGGGCGTGGTGCATAATACGTCGCGAGGCGGCGCACTTGCGTTTGTAGCTGGCCTCGCAATCGACGTTATTGTGACTGAGAAAGGGATTGGTGCCGACCCGGTGTTGTGTGGCCGCACGTTGTCCTTGCGCCAGAATATCCCCCGCATCGGGCAGAGAACCTTCGGGAAAAACCTCGTGACGAACAAGGGCCACTATATATCCAGTTCAGATGCGAATTCGGCGCGCTCCTGAATAAAATTAAAGCGTGCCTCAGGCTTGCTTCCCATCAGTTGATCAACCACTTTCGCGGTTTCTTCGCGTTCATCAACTTTAAGCTCCACCCGCAGCATGGTGCGCTTGGAGCGGTCCATGGTGGTCTCTTTAAGCTGGGCCGGCATCATCTCGCCCAGGCCTTTAAAACGACCGATATCAACTTTACCGCGCCCGGTAAATTCGCTTTCCAGCAATTGGTCCTTATGTGCATCATCACGCGCATACAGCGTCTTGCCGCCTTGGGTAATCCGGTACAAAGGCGGGATCGCCAGAAACAAATGACCATCGTTGATCAGATCAGGCATTTCCTCGTGGAAAAACGTAATCAGCAAAGAGGCAATGTGCGCACCATCCACGTCCGCATCGGTCATGATGATGACTTTTTCATAGCGCAGGTCGTCGCCGCGATAGGTTTTGCCGGACCCGCAACCCAGTGCCTGAACAAGATCGGCAATCTGCTGGTTGGCGGCAAGTTTGGAACTGCTGGCATTGGCCACATTGAGAATTTTACCGCGCAGGGGCAATATCGCCTGATCCTTGCGGCTGCGGGCCTGTTTGGCCGAGCCACCGGCACTGTCACCCTCGACGATGAAAATTTCAGTGCCAAGCGCCGAATTTTGCGAACAATCGGCAAGCTTGCCCGGCAGGCGCAATTTACGCACCGCACTCTTGCGGTTGACATCACGCTCCTGGCGTTTGCGCACCCGTTCTTCGGCCCGGTCCAAAACCCAGTCGAGCAACCGGTTGGCCTGCGTCGGATGGCCGGTAAGCCAGTGATCGAAATGATCGCGAATGGCACCGTCCACAATGCGCGAGGCTTCCTGTGTCGCCAGCCGCTCCTTGGTCTGGCCCTGAAATTCTGGTTCGCGAATAAAAACCGATAACATCGCCCCCGACGATGTCATTACATCGTCGGCGGTGATCATCGCCGCTTTCTTGTTGCCGCTTAATTCGCCATAGGCCTTGAGGCCGCGATTGAGAACCGAGCGCAACCCGCTTTCATGAGTGCCGCCATCAGTGGTCGGCACCGTGTTGCAGTATGAGTTCAAAAACCCGTCCGCACCACCAAACCAGGCAATCGCCCATTCAACCGAACCATGCCCGCCGGGCTTGGATACCTTGCCAGCGAAAATCTCCTCAACAACGCGCGGGCGACCCTCAATGGTGCTGGCGAGATAATCCTTCAGGCCGCCGGGAAAATGCAAGACCTCCTTTTGCGGCGTTTCATCTTTGTCGCCCAGCAGGGCAGGGTCGCACGACCAGCGAATTTCAACCCCGCCAAACAGATACGCCTTGGAGCGTGCCATCTTGAACAATCGCGCCGGTCTGAATTTCGCAGCCTTGCCGAATATCTGATGGTCCGGCTTAAAGCGTATTTTAGTGCCGCGGCGGTTATGAACCTTGCCAAGGTTTTCCAATTTTCCAATCGGCAGCCCCCGGCTGAAAATCTGGCGATAAAGCATCTGGCCACGCGCCACTTCAACCTCAAGCGTCTCCGACAGCGCATTGACCACCGAAACCCCGACCCCGTGCAAACCGCCCGACGTTTCATAAACGTCCGAATCAAACTTGCCACCCGCATGCAGCGTCGTCATGATCACTTCAAGCGCAGATTTGTCCTTGAATTTCGGATGTGCATCGACCGGGATACCACGCCCATTGTCAACGATAGTCAGCCAGCCATCCGGCTCCACATGAACCTCAATCCAGCTGGCATGACCGGCAACGGCTTCATCCATGGAGTTATCAATGCCTTCGGCAAAAAGATGGTGCAGCGCCTTT
>CAZVAZ010000185.1:0-5116 GCA_964625235.1 uncultured Hyphomicrobiales bacterium | reverse complement strand
AGATTTGAAATGAACAGCTTGTAACAGCGGATGGCTTCTGCCTGAATTTCCTCTCTTGAACCTGCATGCGGCAGCTTTTTAGGCACAAACCCGCCTTTGGAGCCAACCGGCACAATCACCGCATTTTTAACCTGTTGCGCTTTAACCAGACCCAGAACCTCGGTTCTGAAATCCTCAGGTCGGTCCGACCACCTGAGACCACCACGCGCAATTTTGCCAAAGCGCATGTGAATACCTTCAACATCAGGTGAATAAACAAATATCTCGGCATAGGGCCGCGGCTCGGGCAGCCCGTCCACGGCCTTGCTGTTGAGCTTGAATGCAATTGTCGGTTTTTCCAGACCATCTTCGCCGGTCTGGAAAAAATTTGTCCGCCAACTCACCGTGATAACATTGGAAAAGTGTCGGATAATACGGTCTTCATCGAGGCTGGAAACATCGCCAAGAGCGTCTTCAATCTGGCTGAGAATGGTGTTTTCACGTGCCGTGTTATAAGTGCTTCCACGTGCAGAAGACTTTGCAAACCGGGTGTGAAACAAATCCACCATCCAGGTTGCGATTGCGCCATGATTAACAAGCGTTGCGGCCATATAGGTCTGGGAAAAGCCAACGCCTACCTGGCGCAGATATTTGCCATAGGCACGCAGCATTGCCACATCGCGCCAGCCAAAGCCCTGATTGAGAACCAGCGCATTATAGCCATCGTTTTCAGCCTGCCCGTTCCAGACCGCCATAAAGCACGCTTCCAGCCGGTCCTTGAGCTTTTCGAGGTGTATTTTCTGCCCCTTTACATGTTGAAGAATAATGTCATGCACCCACACATCATCGCAAGAAGAGCCTTCACCCCGGGTGATTTTATAGGAGCGCTCATTAATGGCGCGAAAATCCATTTTTTCCAGAATTGGCAAACGGTCACTGAGCGGAATTGGCCCGCCACAATGATATAGTTTCAAACGGATGCCAGCGTCTTCGTCGGCCTGAACATTGGTGCCAAATTCAATCGACAGGCCACCAATATCGCCAAGGTTTTCCATGCGCCCGATATCAGCAACGCCCTGGCTGGGAGAAAATGCGTCCTGATAGGCAGGCGAAAATGCTTCTGCATATTTTTTTATCAACGCACGCGCTGCAGCACCACTTTCTTTGGCTTTGATCGCGACAATAAGATTATCGGACCATGTACGGGTCAAGCCTTCTATGGTCACTTCCATTTCTGCTGTATCGGGCGATGGTGTTTCGTCTTCATTTCTGCCGATAATATATTGAATACGGGTGAGGGTTCCCTCGGGAAACGACGTATAATGGGCAGACACACGGCCATCATAAGCCCGGGCCAGAAAATTCCCGATTTTTATCCGCACATCGGTGTTAAAGCGTTCGCGCGGAACAAAAACCAGGGCTGAAACATAGCGATCAAACTTGTCTTTGCGCACAAATACAGCCGTTCGCGGCCGATCACTCAACCGCAACATTCCAAGCGCATTTTGCAGCAGGGTTTCATCATCTATTTGAAACAACTCATCGCGGGGATAGTTTTCCAGTATATTCTGCAACGCCTTGCCGCTGTGGCCGTCACGACCGACGCCGCTGGCATCAATCATCCGCAAAGCTTTCCTGCGCAATATGGGAATAGCCTTGACGCTTCTTGTGTAGGCCACAGAAGTGAAAAGCCCAACCAGCCTGAGCTCGCCTTTAAGGCTGCCTTTGGCATCGAACATTTTAATGCCGATGTAATCCATATGGGTTCGGCGATGGACCTTGGCCTTAACATTGGCCTTGGCAATGATTAGCGGTGCCGGGTCCTGCAGAAAATCTCTCACTTCAGGTGTCATTGACACCATCTTGCCGGCCCGGCGCAAAACTTCCACATTTGCATCGCGCAAAATTCCCAGCGATGACCTTTTGACCGCCACCAGATCACCGGTATCCGCACCGCCTTCAAAGGTATACTGGCGGATGCCGAGAAAGGTAAAATGGCCATCAATCAGCCAGTTTAAAAACTCCAGGGATTCAGCAAGTTCATCAACCGGTATCGGCGGCGGCACCCGCTTGTACTCATCGATAACTTTATCGACCCGGTCCAGCATTGCCGTCCAGTCAATAACCGCCAGCCGAACTTCCTTGAGCACAACCTGCAGGCGTTTGAGTAAATTCTCACGCCTGGTTTTACTGCCGATGCGCTCCACATGAATATGGATGAAGCTTTCCCTGACGTCACTCGACCCCTTACCTGCCCCGGCAATGTTTCCGGTTTTGGCCAGGCGTGTAATTTTTTCCACCGGATGCAGGAGCATAACAATGGGTATCGAACTCTCCGCCAGTTCATCGAGAACAGAATCGACCAAAAACGGCATATCATCATTAAGAATCTCGATGACCGTGTGCGAGCCGCTCCAGCCATTTTTTTTCACTTCCGGATTAAAAATTCGGATTTTGCTTTTGCCCAGCTGCCTTTGCTTGCGAAACTCAAAGGCCGAGCGCGCTATTGCGGCAACTTCTTCAGGTGTGTAATCAACAAAATCATCCTCATTTCCGTTGGCAAAGAAATGGCGGGCGAAAGATGATAGCCCATCGTTGGTCTTCGATGATTTTTCCAGTTTTCTGTTTACACTGGCCAGTAATTTTTTGAAACGATTACTACCTTTATCCATGGGGATACCTTCCGCGCTGGGGGTGAGGGCAAATACCAAGGGTAGTCCGCGATTTTAACATTCGAATCGGCACCCCTCGACTGTGACTGCACTTATTTACCTTTTCAAGCGCAAACAGGCTTCGGCAGTCCTTCACAACACGATTATGGTTCAAAAACTCTTAATTCTATTATAATTGTAACTTGAAGACAAAATCATCCCGGTAACAACAACGAATGGTTTGGATCAGTGCAGGTAGAAAAAAAATCCACCAGGCGAATGAGCGTGCGCGATGTCGCACGCCTTGCTGGCGTTTCCATCGCCACTGTTTCGCGCGCCATAAACACACCTGAGATGGTGCGGCCGGTTCTGCGCCAGAAAATTGAGACAGCGATTGCCGAACTGGGATATGTACCTGATGGCAACGCCCGCGCCCTGGTGCAACGCCGCACCATGACCATAGGCGCGATTGTCCCCACCATAGACAATGCAATTTTTTCAACTCTGCTGCGCGGGCTACAGACAAAACTTCAGGAAAATAAATATACGCTGCTGCTGGCCAGCTCCAATTACAATCTTGAGCAGGAGGCCGAAGAAGTGCGCACGTTGCTGATCCGCGGTGTCGATGGAATTTTGCTGGTGGGAAACCAGCGTGCACAAGAGGTTTATGATCTGCTTGAAAACAGCGCCAAGCCTTACGTCAACACCTATTCATATGATGACCGCCTCCACCATCCCAATGTCGGTTTCGACAATTGGCGCGCAGGCGAAACCATCGTTGATCACCTGACCCAGCTTGGCCACGAACGCATTGCCATTATCGCCGGCATCACCACAGATAATGATCGCGCCCGGGCGCGTGTTCAGGGGATTAAATCCGGCCTGTCGCGCAACGGCCTGCATTTTAATGCCGAGCAGTATCTCGAATGCCCCTATACGCTTGAGGCCGGACGCGCCGCCTTAAGAACCCTGATGCAGCGCCAGCCCAAGCCAACCGCCATAATTTGTGGAAATGATATCCTCGCCTGCGGTGCAATTTTTCAATGTCAGCGCAGCAACATCAACGTGCCCGGCGATCTTTCCATTGCCGGGATAGATGGTTTGAGCATTGGCAGCCATGTAACCCCCTCCCTCACCACCATGAGTGTACCTTTTTATGAAATGGGTGAGCTTGCCGCCACTTCATTGCTGAACCGCCTGAATTCATCCGATAATCCGCCTAACAAGATCGAGTTGAAGGCAACGTTACGCATCCGCGAATCAACAGCTGCGCCGCGGCGTTGAGCCGGAAACCCTGAAGCCAGCCCGCTCCCCCGCCCAACCACCCGATAAGGATACCCTAGGGGTGATTGGGCGGGGGAGCGGGCTGGCTTCAGGGCTAAAAAATCGCTGAAACGCCTATCGATTATCTTCCAAAATCATGGCACTGGCCTTTTCAGCAATCATGATAGTGGGCGCATTGGTATTGCCGGAAACCAGGCTTGGCATAATGGAGGCATCAACCACCCGCAGGCCCGACACTCCGTGAACTTTCAATCTGTCATCGACAACGCTTGTTGTATCATTGCCCATTTTACAGGTACCAACGGGATGATAAATCGTCTGACCGATATTGCGCGCGGCTTCGAGCAATTCCTCATCGCTTTGAATTTGCACACCTGGTAAATATTCTTCGGTAATCAGTCCGGACAGGGTTTTGGTGTGGGCAATTTTACGTGCGAGTTTCATGCCGCCAACAATGATTTCCTGATCCTTCGGTTTAGACAGATAATTGGCAAAAATCGCCGGGTATGCCTGCGGGTCAGGAGATGTCAGATTAATGGAGCCGCGACTTTCCGGCCGCAGCTGGCAGATTGATGAGGTAAATGCGGAAAACTTGTGCAACCCCTCACCGGGCTTGTCGGCACTGAACGGCTGGAAGTGAAACTGTATGTCCGGGGCAACGGCTTCGGGATCAACTTTTGCAAAAACTGCCACCTGGCTTGCCGCCAGTGACAGGGGTCCTGAGCGAAACAGGCCAAACTGTATCCCGGCAAAGACCTTGCCAATGATATTGTTAACTTCATCATTCACACATATTTTCCGGTTTATCTTGTAAACCAGCCTGACTTGCAAATGGTCCTGCAGGTTTTTTCCCACTCCTTGAAGGTCATGCTCGACAGATAGACCGAATTTTTTAAGTTCTTCGCCCGGCCCAACTCCGGAGAGCATTAATATCTGGGGCGATCCAATCGCTCCAGCGCTCAAAATAACTTCCGCATTTGCCACAACATATTTTTCTTCGCCCTTGTGATCAAAGACCACACCGCAAGCCCGGTTATTCTCAATCCTGATTTTTTTCACGTGCGCATTGGTAATTATCCTCAGATTGGGCCGTTTTTTTGCCGGGCGCAAAAATCCCGATGCACTGGAACACCTCATGCCGTTACGGACAGTTACCTGATAAAATCCGACACCTTCCTGCTCGGCTCCGTTGAAATCGTTGT
>CAZVAZ010000184.1:0-5117 GCA_964625235.1 uncultured Hyphomicrobiales bacterium | reverse complement strand
GTATGGAAGCTTTCGCGCCTTCGAGATCGGTCATAAAATGTTTGGCCCAGGAGCCGATGTGTTTATTAAAAAATTTGCGTTGCTCATCCAGATCATAAGCAGTGCCGTATTTTCCCTCAATCATCCCGGACATCATTTCAAATATTGTCGCTATGTGATCTTCGGGGATTTTCACCTCGGCCCGGCGTGCAATGCCCAAGCGCTCCATATCCTGGCGCAGGGCGGCAAGTGGCTTCTCATGCAGAAAACCGGTGAGATAGTAAGACGCAAACGGCAACAACTCGCCACGCCCTACGCCAATAAACAAATCCTGATATTCCTGGGCGACCAGAACAGCGTCGGTTTTACCGGCAATTTTTGACAGGCTGGCAATAGCCTCACCCAAGGGGGATGCATCGCCACTCATGGCGGCAAGATTATCGAGGTCTTTTTGTGAAGGGGGATTGCCGAGAAAATGCGAGAGCATCCGATACAACTGCGCCCGCAGCAAATCCTCCTCTGCCACACCTGCCACACCGGAAATCGATGATTTCGTCATTGCGTTCATTTTTTCCCCTGCCACCTGCATTTTTTACCAAGATGGACTTGCCTGCAATCGGTTTTGTGTGGTCAGTATTCCAAGCCCGACCTATTGCAAAACTGATTCAGGCAATACTCTAGTGCAACCCCTGGTGAACTGCAACTCAAAACCCGAGTTGTCCGGCAACGTTTTCACAGTATGAAATTTTACCCGGGAAACAGGAATTCGATTGGGTGATTTTGCGGCTGATATCCGGGATTTCTCTCCTGTGGACAGGCAACCTTGAATTTTTTGTGACGTTGCCCGCTTTGATATTTGTCGCATCTGTGGCAAGCTGCAATTAATGCCCGGACAGGGGCTGTTAAGAAACGGCGCGGATACAGCACAAAAATCCAGCACAGCGAGAAGGCGGGGATGCAGAGTTGAACAGTTTTATGCCACCGGAAGATGCTGCAGTTTCCCAAAGCGTCAACACCGGATCCGAGATGATTGACCCGTTTGGCCGGGCGGTCAACTACCTGCGGGTTTCGGTCACTGACCGATGTGATTTCAGATGTGTCTATTGCATGTCCGAAAATATGACGTTTCTACCCAAGCGCGAGTTGCTGACGCTGGAGGAACTGGACCGCCTGTGCTCGGCTTTTATCGATAAAGGCGTTAAAAGACTTAGGCTTACCGGCGGTGAGCCGCTGGTGCGCAAGAATCTGATGTCCCTGATCAAGTCGCTGTCGCGCCACCTTGAGACCGGGGCGCTTGAAGAACTCACCATGACCACCAATGGCAGTCAGCTGACCCGCTTTGCCGAACAACTTTATGATCTCGGCATGCGTCGCATCAACGTCTCCGTCGACACCATTGACCCTGACAAGTTCAAGGCCATCACCCGCTGGGGCTCACTGGACAAAGTCAGCGCCGGTATTGATGCCGCTGTGGCTGCCGGCCTTAAAGTCAAAATCAATGCGGTGGCGCTGAAGGGCGTCAATGATGATGAGTTTGATGAAATGATCCGCTGGACCCACGGTCGCGGCATGGACCTCACCTTGATTGAAACCATGCCGCTGGGCGAGATTGACGAAGACAGGACTGATCAGTATCTGCCGTTGTCTCAGGTGCGCGAGCAATTGAGCGAAAAATGGACACTTGAAGACATTCCCTACAAGACCGGCGGTCCGGCACGTTACATGAAAGTCAAGGAAACCGGCGGGCGCATCGGCTTTATTACACCGATGTCGCATAATTTCTGCGAAAGCTGTAACAGGGTGCGCGTCACGTGTACGGGAACGCTGTATATGTGCCTGGGCCAGGAAGATGCCGCTGATTTGCGCGCGCCTTTAAGGTCTTCGTCCAGCAATGGTCCGCTTTATGCGGCAATTGACGAAGCGATTTTACGCAAACCCAAGGGCCATGATTTTATTATTGATCGGGATCGCAACGCCCCGGCGGTTTCGCGCCATATGAGTGTCACTGGTGGGTAGTGGATTTTACATCATTTTTTCGTGACTACTCCAAATTTTCCTGTAATGATAATCTGTAAATTTGAAAAACGGTTCAAAGACCCGGTTTTGTAGATATTTTGTTTATGGTTTTTCAGTGTAAATGCCATGATAGTATCGCCACCCATGATCAAGAGGAAACAGTGTCATGGCGCTAGCTGCTTACGAGAAACAATACAATGATCGGCTGCGGGTGCCCGAGCATGCGAAAATCCAGGCCTCCTGGGTGCAGCAGGCTGAAGAGTATCGCGCTGGCAAAAATGTCGAACTCGACATTGCCTACGGTCCATCGACGCGTAACCAATTCGATCTTTTTCATCCCGAAAATGTCAATGATGAAACCCCAGTAGCCCTGTTCATCCATGGCGGCTACTGGCAGTCGCGTGATCGCAAAATGTTTTCACACGTAGCTAAGGGGCTGAATGCAAATGGGTATTCGGTTGTCATCCCATCGTACGATCTGTGCCCGGACACCTCCGTTCCGAAAATCATTTCTCAGATGCGCAAATGCGCTGCAAAAATCTGGCAGCAATACGCAAAAAAACCTGTGGTTTACGGCCATTCAGCCGGGGGGCATCTGGCGGCGTGTCTGGTTTCCACCGACTGGACCTGCCATCAAGGTCTGCCCGAAGATCTGATTACCAGAGGTTGTGCTCTGGGCGGCATATATGATCTCACCCCCTTGCGCGGCACCACCAAGAATGATGCGCTAAAGCTGTCAAAAGAAGAAGCCCGCCTCGCCAGCCCGCTGTTTCGCCCGGTGGCTAAATCTGCAGTCAGGTTTATTGCTGCTGTAGGAGAATTTGAAAGTCACGAATTTCATCGCCAGGCCGATGCCCTGGCCCGGTTCTGGAATGCCCAGGGGGTTGAGACCGAAACATTGACAATTGCCGGTGCCAACCATTTTACAATTCTGGACGAGATGCAAAATCCCGAAAGTCCCCTGCTGCAGAAGATGGTCGCTGGTTAGGTCATGTTGACAAAATGTAAGAGCGCGCCAATATCATCAGCCGTGAGTAGTTTTTAAAAATGCTTCTGCAACTTCCCACAGCGATTTGCCTTCTGAATTAACCCAGTGCCAATTGCCATTAATTCCGCCCGGATTCTTTTTGTCAGGATGTAATTCTCTAAAAATACCGTATGTTAAATTGGAAATAGAGTACTCACCTCCGTCCTTTTCCCATAAAACAGCATTACTCTGACCTCGTTTTCCGGTTATTGTCGCTTTGTAAACGGCATTGTTCTGTTTAAATTCAAGGTGGGAAGGAAGACTGTTTTTGAGATAGATCACATCACCTTCATTAACTAAGCCATTGTCTATGAGAATTTTCATTGTCTTTGGACGAACTTTATTTTTCGAATGTTGGCGTTCTTCTTTTCTTTTAATGGCGATCAAATATTGTTCAGCCTCCTCCAGCGGTATTATGATTTTTGGTATAATGACGATTTTTTCTTCCACTTTATACGGCGTAATTTTTATACAGCTAATATCAATATCAGAATCGCGAAGCCACAAAACTATGGCAGTTATTTCCTGAGAAAATCCTTCGGAACATAAAATTATGCGCGGCTTGTTTGATAACTCTGTAAAAGTATCTGATTCAACAAATTCAATGATTTGCGCTTGCGCATTTATTTCAGATACAGATTCTTTGAAATATTTTTTTCGATACGCAATGTAGTATGGCAGCAACAGCTCTATTGTCATAGAAGAGACCATGGCTGCATAACGGATTGCTTGAAGGTCGGCAAAACCAGCAACTGGATCTCTTTTTAATTCAATAACTACCAAATTACCCAGCCTATCGACAGCTAATACATCGAGCCTGTCGGCGCTATTGCTAAAATGATCAAATTCAATGCTAACAATTAGCAAATCTTCTCCAAGCAATTCAGGGTTTATTCTTATCCATTCCTGAATATGCCTGCGTTCCCAAATTTTGAGTTCAGAAAAACTACCAGCTTGAATCTTTTTGGCTTTATCCAGATCGTCCGAAATTGAAAAGATCATAAAGGTTCCTCAATGCAATAATTGTGATCAAAATCAAATCTTTAGATTTGAAAAATCGAGTGTTTCGCTGCCCTGTAAGAACTATATCTCAATGAGATGATATCTCCAAAACATAGGCATCTGTGATTAAGAGGTCGGATCCAACCCCGGTTTCAGATCACCTTTTCAGGTTCCTCTCAAACAGTGAAAACATGCGTTCCCAGTGGCGTTCGCCTGCGGCCTTGTTGTAGGCTGGTCGTTGCGGGAAGGCAAAACCGTGGTCGGTGCCGGGGTAAATTTCCATGCGGTAATTTACGCCTGCCTGATCAAACGCCGCCGGTATAGCCTCTAACAAAGGTTCGGGTACGTAGACGTCGGTTTGGGCGAAGGCGAGATAGACCTCGCCGGTGATCTTGTGGGCTGAAAGATGGGGGGAATTGTCCTCATCGGTCATAATGCCAACGCCATAATAAGACGCGATGGCGGCAAAGTTTTGCGGATAACTTGCGGCCACAGACACAACGATGCGCCCGCTCATGCAATAGCCCACGCATCCCACCTGCCCCGGTGCTGCCTCCGGTTCGTTTTCGATGAATTTTAGCATGGGTCCGGTATCGGCAACCACACGCTCGTTGGTGGTTTCGTTCATGATTTTGAACATGTTTTCAAGGTGATCAGGATCGGAACGGATGCGGTCAAGGTCAAAGCCGTAATGGCCTTCGCGCCCGGTGCGGTAATAGAGATTGGGGAGTACGACAAAATAGCCCACGGTGCCGATGCGCCGTGCCATATCGCGCAACTCCTCACGAATGCCCGGTGCGTCCATGTACATGATGATGGCCGGAAACGGTCCGCCTTCTTCGGGGTGGCAGACAAATGCATCCATAATGCCGTCATCCGTGGCGATTTCAGTTTCATATTCACGCATGTTTAAAAACTCTCATTGGTTCGAGCCTGTTTCTCACTCGCCGCGAAACCCCTTGGCGAGCACGTAAGTTTCGGCTGAATCAGAGCGGCTGGCTTTGGGTTTTACGTGTTTAACGGTTTCAAAGCGCTGCTTCATTTTTGTCAGCAATTGTTTTTCCGTTCCCCCCTGCAATACCTTGGCGCAGAA
>CAZVAZ010000183.1:0-5201 GCA_964625235.1 uncultured Hyphomicrobiales bacterium | reverse complement strand
GCAATCAGGCCAAACAAGAGATGGTCCTGCCATTTTCCATTTATGCGCAGATAACGCCGCGCATAGCCTTCCTCATTAAATCCGCTTCTATTCAAAAGGCGAACCGATGCTTCATTAAATGGTAAACAGGCGGCTTCCAGGCGATGTAGTTGCAATGTCTTGAAAACATGTGGAATGATGGCTGTCACAGCTGCCGTCATATGACCCTTGCCAGCATAGGGTGCACCAATCCAGTAGCCTAGAGCGCAGGTTTGTGCAACACCTCTGCGAACATTGCTCAAAGTTAAACCACCGACGATATTGTCACTGTCGATTTCAAACAGAAAAAACGGATAGGCCAGATCATCGCGCATATCGCGCCCGTAGCGTTTAAGGCGGCGTCTGAAAGAGCTTTTGGCCAGATCATCGCGTGGCCAGGTCGGCTCCCACGGGGTCAAAAACTCCCGGCTTGATGCGCGCAATTCCGCCCAATTCTGAAAATCCGACATCTGGGGTGCACGCAAATACACCTGCCCCGCACGCAAAACCGGGCCTGTATCAAGTGGGTTAACCGAGCGCAGGAACGCCATCACCATACCTTGTTAGAATGCACACATCGCTTTTGCTACAACACCAATCATACACTACAGTGCTCATTCGAATTTTGCCCTGATATTGTCGAATGATGCAAGTCCTGATGCCGGGCCGATTGAAGCAATACTCGGGTTTTGTTGTATTGCCAGAGTTTCCGCCAGCCGGACAAGGGTGGCGACATCGACATTTTCAACTTTCTCAATCAGTTCGCGAATTGGTATCACACGGCCAAAAAGCAGCATTTGACGGGCAATCTGTTCGGCCCGCGATGAGGATTGTTCCAGACACATTACCAGGCCTGTCTTGAGCTGCGCTTTGGCGCGGGCAAGCTCTTCGGGCTTGATTGAGCCGGAAAGCCTTTTGAGTTCCTGAACAATCACATTTCCCAGCTCCTGGGCTTTTTCCGGTCCGGTGCCTGCGTAAATGCCAAAGACCCCGGTATCTGAAAAACCCCAGTTGAAAGAAAAGACAGAATAACAAAGACCGCGCTTTTCGCGCACCTCCTGAAACAGTCGCGAGGACATGCCGCCGCCCAAAATGTACGAGAGTATCTGCATGGCATAAAAATCAGGATCATTGACGGCGATACTTTTGAGGCCGAAAATAACATGAACCTGCTCGATATCACGCTCAATACGCGTATCACCGCCGACATAGGTAGCTTGTGCAAATCCGTCAAAGTTTTTTTTCTGCATGGCACCAAAGCCTTCTTCGACCTGGGCCAGAAGGCTTTGGTGATCAAGGGCGCCAACAGCTGCAACCACCATGGACGAGGGCTGGTAATATTCATCGCGGTAGCATCTTAAATCATCGGACACGAATTCAGACACAGTTTCAACCGTGCCCAGAATGGGTCGCCCCAGAGGCTGGTCAGGGAATGATACCTGCTGAAACATGTCAAATACGAGATCATCGGGAGTATCATGACTGTGACCGATTTCCTGTATAATTACGCCGCGCTCGCGCTCCATTTCATCATTATCAAAACTGGGGTTAATCAGAATATCGGACAGGAGAGATACGGCCAGTCCGGTATCTCCTTTGAGTACGCGGGCATAATAGGCAGTTGATTCCAGACTTGTGGCGGCGTTTAGATCGCCACCGGCCATTTCAATTTCTTCGGCGATTTCGAGAGCTGTGCGGCTCGGTGTGCCCTTGAAGGCCATGTGTTCGAGAAAATGAGCAATACCGTGCTGGTGAATTTCCTCATGGCGCGCACCGGCATTAATCCAGACACCTAACGATACGGTTTCAAGATGTGGCAAAGAATGGGTAACGACACGCAAGCCGTTGGCAATCGTCGATATCTCCACACCGGAAATGTCAGTCATGGCTGGCGGTTGATCTGGCATTGGCCTGGATAAATCCTTCTACAGTCTCAAGATCATTAGGCAGAACACTGAAGCGTTCTTCCAGATCAAACAAGGCACTTAATTGTGCGGGCATAAGTGGTCTGTCTCCGGTGGCCTTTTCCACCGCATCAGGAAACTTTGCCGGGTGGGCTGTAGACAGGATAATATTGGGGATTGCATCAAGGTTGCCGCTTGCCCGCGCACCGGCGAGAGCGACAGCTGTATGGGGATCAATCATCTCACCTGAAGTCTCATAGACCTCATGAATGGTTTTAAGGGTTTCATCTTCATCTGTGCGTATGGCATCAAAATCATTGGCGATATAGGTCAAGGCATCCGGGTTGATGGTAAAGCTGCCGGATTGACTGAGTGAATTCATCATGCGCACAACATGGGCACCATCGCGCCCAACGGCATCAAACAACAGCCGTTCAAAATTGCTCGACACCTGGATATCCATGCTCGGGCTGGCAGTCGGAGTGACGCCCAGCACTTCATAACGGCCTGTTTTTACAGCGCGTTCAAGAATGTCGTTTACGTTGGTGGCAATGGTGAGGCGGTCGATGGGCAGACCCATTTTTGTCGCCGCATAACCTGCATAGATATCACCAAAGTTACCTGTCGGGACACAGAAGCGCACCTTCCTGTCCGGTGCACCCAGGCTGGAGGCGGAGGTGAAATAATAAACGATCTGCGCCATTATCCGCGCCCAGTTTATGGAATTCACCCCTGAAAGCTGATGCGCCTGGCGGAAAGAGGCATGATTGAACATGGCTTTTACCAGGTTCTGGCAATCATCGAACGTGCCTTCAACGGCGATATTGTGAACGTTGTCGTGGGCGGCTGTAGTCATTTGGCGACGCTGTACTTCACTCACCCGGTCATGGGGGTGAAGGACAAAAATATCGATGCGATTGCGGCCTTTAAAAGCTTCTATCGCAGCGCCTCCGGTATCACCGGATGTGGCCACAATGATGGTGGCGCGCGTGTTTCTTTTCTCCAGAACATGGTCAATCAGGCGGCCAAGCACCTGCAGGGCTACATCTTTAAAGGCAAAGGTGGGCCCGTGAAAAAGCTCAAGGATCCATTCATTCGGGCGCATTTCACGCAACGGCACAACGGCGGGATGATTGAAGCTCGCATAGCTTTGGGCGATGATATCTTTAAAAACCCCAGTCTCGATTGTGCCATCGACAAACGGTGACATGACTTCGAAGGCCACGTCACAATAGGGCCTGGCTGCAAACGAGCGGATTTGATCCGGGCTGAGTTGAGGCCAGACCTCAGGCACATAGAGCCCGCCATCATTGGCCAGGCCGGTGATGATAACGTCTTCAAAATCGAGTTCAGGGGCGCTGCCCCGGGTGGAGATGAATTTCATTTGGCTGATAATGTCTTAAGTGTTAATCGAGAGTTTTGAACACTAGTTCATTCCTGACGGGATTTGAAGGAAAATACCACGAACACGCCAATGAGCGTTAACGCCAACCCGTACCAGGTAATTGCGTATCCCAGATGCCTGTTTTCCAGATTGACATTTAACTCGCGTGGCTGAGGTAATCTGTCTTTACTGGCGCTACCGGACTGGGCAATCAGAAAGGGGGCGGCATTTTCCAGTTCGAGGTGTTCAGAGATCGCCTTGATATTACGGGTGTACCAGATGTTATTTTTAAAATCGGTTTTGGGCGTGAAGTAATTGGCACCCTGATCGGTTTTGATAAAGCCGGTTATTGTCTGCCTGCCTTCAGTTTGAGATTTTAGCCTCGTGCGCTGTTGTTTAAATTTTTCCGGAACAAAACCGCGATTTACCAGAACAATGCCACCGCCGTCGAGCGCGAAAGGCACAATCACCCAGTAGCCGGCACCGCTATAGGTAGCCTTGCCCTGTGACACCAGGGTGAAGATGTGAACTTCATCTTTATAGTTAAATCTGCCGCTGGCTTTAACGGCACGATAATTCAATTGATCCAGACCCAGTTGCTTCCAGGTTTGCGGTGGCGGCAGGGGTTGGGGCGGCAGATCTATGCTCGAGTTGATGGTTTCAACCAGATTTGTTTTCCAGCTGAAACGTTTCATCTGCCAGGTACCCAGAGCCACAAGAATAGCCAGGGCGATGATGAAGAAAAGGCTTGGGATAAGTTGAAAATGGACTCTATTCATGGTGTATCCAAATAAGGGCACTTATACCAGCAGCGGTAGGGTTTGATCCATCTCCCCGTCATACCGGCGAAAGCCGGTATGACGGGGAGAGCTATCGTTCAAACGCCCACGGCTTTAAATGGCCACAACCTGAGCATCCGGATTTGATGCCTGCAAAAAAAGGTGAAACTGAGGCGTGCTTGCCCATGGGCATCTTTCACATTTGCAGGTGAAAAATTTGGATTGTAGCAGGAATGTCCCGACAGAGTTGTTGCTTCTGTCGGGACATTTTCAGTTAAGCTTATGCCGCCCACACATATATGCTGACGAATAAGAACAGCCAGACCACATCAACAAAATGCCAGTACCAGGCAGCCGCTTCAAAGCCAAAATGTTGTTCAGGCTTGAAATGTCCGGCGAGTGCGCGGAACAGACAGACCGCCAGGAAAATAGTCCCGACAATGACATGAAAGCCGTGAAACCCGGTGGCCATGAAGAATGTTGAACCATAGATATGACCGGCAAATGCAAATTCTGCTGCTGCATATTCATAAGCCTGCAAAGCGGTGAACAGAACGCCGAGAATAACTGTGCATAAAAGGCCCCACTTCAGGCCATCGCGGTCTCCATGCACAAGTGCGTGATGGGCCCAGGTGACAGTCGTACCTGAGGTAAGCAGGATCAAAGTGTTGATCAACGGCAAATGCCAGGGATTGAAAGTCTGGATATCCGCCGGTGGCCAGATACCGCCGGTAAGTTCCGTTCTGGCAACTTGTACTGCTTCGCCGGGAAAGAGGCTTATGTCGAAAAAAGCCCAGAACCAGGCGACAAAAAACATAACTTCGGAAGCGATAAACAAGATCATGCCATAGCGCAGATGGAGCTGGACAACTTGAGTATGATCGCCCTTGTGCGCTTCATCAATAATATCTTTCCACCAGCTTGCCATGGTGTAAAGAACGCCAACGGTACCGATAATCAGTACCCAGGGCGATTCCAGTCGCATATAAATAATCGCACCGACCGCCATAACAAACGCTGAAGCGGCACCAACTGCCGGCCAGGGGCTCGGGTCAACCAGGTGGTAATCATGATTTTTTGTGTGGCTGTCAGACATTATGTCGCTCCTAGAGGTTA
>CAZVAZ010000182.1:0-5235 GCA_964625235.1 uncultured Hyphomicrobiales bacterium | reverse complement strand
ATTGTCGATTTTCTCGAACGCCGCGCCCGCGATACCGCCCTGGTAAATGTTCACACCATGGCGGCCCTGACCAAAAACCTTGACGGCCACGAAATGACAGAAATAGGGCTGTTTAAAGCAGCCGGAGCCGTAGCTTTTTCAGACGGGCCCTTCAGCATCAAAAGTGCCGCCGTCTTCCGCCGGTTGTTGTCCTACGCCAATGATTTTGACGCCCTTGTCATTCACCATGTGGAAGACACCGATCTCGCCGCCAAGGGCGTTATGCACGACAGCGAAGCCGCCATGCGACTGGGGTTACCGGGAATTTGTGATGCCGCCGAGGTGATTGTGCTCGAACGTGACATCCGCCTGGTTGAACTCACTGGTGCAAAATACCATGCCGCACAAATATCCTGCGGCAAATCTGTCGACGTCATGCGCGCTGCCAAAGCGCGTGGCCTGCCGGTAACCTGTGGTGTCAGCGCCAATCATCTTGTTCTCAATGAGCACGATGTTGGCACCTATCGCACCTTTTTCAAACTCTCGCCACCGCTGCGCTCTGAAGACGACCGCCAGGCTCTCGTGGCCGGTCTTGATGACGGCACCATTGATGTCATCGTATCCAACCATGAGCCCCAGGACATTGATGGCAAGCGCCGCCCGTTTGCTGAAGCAGCCTTTGGCGCTGTTGGCCTCGAAACGCTTCTTCCCGCCAGTCTCATTCTCTATCATGAAGGTGACGTCAGACTGGACCGCATTATTTCAGCGCTAAGCTGCACCCCGGCGCGCCTGCTCGGTCTCGACAGTGGCAGGCTTGAAATTGGCACCCCGGCTGATTTCGTAACCGTTGATCTGGGCATGCCGTGGGTTTTGGAGGTGGAGAAACTTAAATCAAAATGCCAGAATACTGCTTTTGAAAACAGAAAACTGCAAGGCCATGTTATGAAAACCATAGTTGCCGGGCGATGCATCCACCGCTATGAGGCGTAAAACCGATGCCTGATCCGATTAGCTGGAGCCTGGCCCTGCCCTATTTCAGCACCGCATTGCTGCTGGGATATCTGTGCGGTTCCATCCCCTTTGGTCTTTTGTTCACAAGGCTTGCCGGTCTTGGCGATATACGCTCCATCGGTTCCGGCAACATTGGTGCCACCAACGTTTTGCGCACCGGTAACAAAAAACTTGCTGCTGCAACCGTACTTGCCGATGTCGCCAAAGGTTTGATACCGGCACTCATTGGTCAGCAATGGGGTCCGGATATTGCCGTTCTGGCATCATTGGGAGCGGTACTGGGCCACATTTTTCCTGTATGGCTAAAATTCAAGGGCGGCAAAGCCGTGGCTACATATATAGGTGTACTGACCGGCTTATTCTGGCCGGTGGCTCTCATATTCTGTGCCACCTGGCTGGCAGTGGCAGCACTTTCAAGAATTTCTTCGCTTGCCGCCCTTATTGCCATAGCCGCAACGCCTGCCTGGCTGTTTTACTTTGAGGAACGCCAACTGGTGGAATTATTTATCCTTTTGGGTGTTATCATATATGTGGCACACTATCAAAACATTGCCCGCATAATCAAAGGCAAAGAAACAAAGATAGGACAATAACCGGCACGCACCAAAGCGTGCGTTTTGGGGCGGACCGTGAACAGACAAAAGCTAACTGATGCGCAGCTTCTTAACTGGCTCAGACTCACCCGCAGTGAAAATGTCGGCCCCATCACCTTTCGTAATCTGATAAATCGCTACGGCGGTGCCGCAGCAGCCCTGGATGCCCTGCCCGAATTGTCTCGGCGCGGCGGTTTAAAGCGACGTATAAAAATATGCTCGATTGAACGTGCAGAGGCAGAAATTGAAACCGTACACGCACTCGGTGCCCGCCATGTAGCCTTAAACCAGAAGGGGTATCCTGAACTCCTTCATCATATCGACAGCCCGCCGCCCGTCATAACCATAAAAGGCCGAGATGAATTGGCCGACCGGTCTATTTTTGCCGTCGTCGGCGCCCGCAATGCCTCAGCCGTTGGCAGAAAACTCACTACAGGATTTGTCAATGATCTCTGCGCCAGCGGGCTGGTCATCGCCTCCGGGCTTGCCAGCGGTATTGATACAGCAGCCCACACAGCCGCTCTCAGTACCGGCACAATTGCGGTGGTGGCAGGCGGCATTGATTGTATCTACCCCAAAGAGAACGCAAACCTGCAACAACAAATATCCGAACAGGGCCTGCTGATTGCAGAATTTCCACCCGGTGTCAGCCCCAGATCGCAACATTTTCCCCGTCGCAACCGGCTGGTTTCAGGCATCAGTCTGGGTGTTCTGGTGGTGGAAGCTGCTTTGCGTTCAGGCTCGTTGATCACCGCCAGGTTAGCCGCAGAGCAGGGCCGCGAAGTGTTTGCCGTTCCCGGCTCACCGCTGGACCCACGCGCAGGCGGCACCAACAAGCTGCTTCAGGACGGCGCGCAAATGGTACTTCGCAGCGCCGACATTCTCAATGTGCTTGAGACTTTTTCAAACCCCGACTTCATCAAGCCGCAAAATGATTTCATTGAAAGCGGAGATAGCGGTCTGGCAGGCAATCAACCCACAGATTTCAGCGCAGATATGCGCAGCCGCATTGTCGATTTACTCTCCATCGTGCCCGTGGAAGTCGATGAATTGATCCGCCAAAGCGATCAACCCGCCGCCATCGTGCAAACGGTTTTGATCGAACTCGAGCTTGCCGGTCGCCTTGTTCGTCACAGCAGGCAATTGGTTTCGCTCACGAGCCCATGATTTTTATGAGCGGTCCGGTTCCGGTCTTTCGTTGCCGCGATACATTGATTCCTCGTAGGCCATTTCCAGAAGGTAATTGAGGAACTTAAGGTCCACATCCTTCGCCATGTTGCACAGAACAGGCAGCATCTCGGATATATATCTTGCAGCCTCGGTCTTGTTTTGTGCCAGACCTTTGCCGGGTGGCAGATGAGTTGAGATATCAGTTTCATCTTGCTTCTCACCACGCGTTGAACTTTTGTTTAGAGATGCTTGCCCGTGCCTGTATGAAGGTGCGGGTTTTGCTAAAGTCTTTGCCACAATTTTTTAGCCTCGTTTAATGCAGTGAAAAGGTTGCCAGCCTATATTCGCTGCGATATTTGCCACATCAACACTGTTATTAAAAAGTGTATTTAAAATATATACACTTTTATAGGGATTTTTACAATATACCAATAATGGTTTTTCCACGGTTTTACCTTAAATCACTATTTTCTGTTTCAATTTCACCGGAGTGAATTGACATCACCCACAGTTTTCACCATGGTCTGGCGCCATCTGTCCGGTGTCGTCATAAAGATAGGACGATTGACATTGCGGCCAGACACCCCAATTTGAGCCCGACACGGTTTTAACCTTTAACGAATTGCTTTTGATCTTATGAATGTAGTCATTGTCGAATCGCCTGCCAAAGCGAAAACGATAAACAAGTACCTTGGTTCCGACTATACGGTTCTGGCCTCGTACGGGCATGTTCGCGATCTTCCTTCCAAAAATGGCTCGGTTGATCCCGATCAGGATTTCGCCATGAATTGGGAGGTCGACGCCAAATCAAACAAGCGCCTCAATGAAATAGCCACCGCCCTAAAAGGGGCCGACAGGCTGATCCTCGCCACTGACCCGGATCGCGAAGGCGAGGCGATTTCGTGGCATGTGCTCGAAGTGCTGGAAAAGAAAAAAGCCCTCAAAGGGATAGCCGTTGAACGCGTGGTGTTCAACGCCATCACCAAATCATCCGTTCTTGAAGCCATGAAAAACCCACGCCAGCTTGATGTGCCTCTGGTCGATGCTTACCTTGCGCGGCGCGCGCTGGATTACCTGGTCGGCTTCACCCTGTCGCCGGTATTGTGGCGCAAACTGCCCAGTGCACGTTCGGCCGGTCGCGTACAATCAGTGTCGTTGCGCCTGGTGTGCGAACGTGAAAGAGAAATCGAAGCTTTTAAATCTGAGGAATACTGGACCATTGAAGCGGATATGGAAACCGCAGAAGGCAAGAAGTTTTCAGCCCGGGTTCATTCGGCTGACGGCAAACGCCTGGAAAAATTCTCCCTGCCCGATGAAGCCACCACGACCACAATTGTCAAGGCACTGGAAACCGGCAATTATTCAATCAACAAGGTTGTCTCCAAACCGGCAAGGCGCAACCCTTACGCCCCCTTCACCACATCCACCCTGCAGCAGGAAGCCTCGCGCAAGCTGGGCTTTTCTGCTTCGCGTACCATGCAGGTCGCCCAGAGACTCTATGAAGGCATTATGATCAACGGTGAAACCCAGGGTCTTATTACCTATATGAGAACTGACGGCGTCCAGATAGCCGGTGAAGCCATTTCCGCCTGCCGCAGCGTTATCGGCAAGGAGTTTGGCGACAATTACGTACCGGACGCCCCGCGCATGTATAAAACCAAGGCCAAAAACGCTCAGGAAGCGCATGAAGCTATTCGCCCGACTGAACTGTCACGTCTGCCGAAATATGTCGCATCCTCGCTCGATGCCGATCAACGCGGTCTTTATGACCTCATCTGGAAACGCACCATTGCCAGCCAGATGGAAAGTGCACGCTTTGAAAGAACCACTGTCGATATTGCCGCCACGACCAGCGACGGCGCAAACTACGGCCTGCGCGCATCCGGTTCGGTAGTATTGTTCGATGGCTTCTTGACACTCTATCAGGAAGGCCAGGATGACAATAGCGATGATGAGGATGGTAAACGCCTGCCGCGCATGGCTGAAGGCGAAAAGACAAACCTGCTCAAACTCCTGCCCAACCAGCATTTCACCGAGCCACCGCCGCGCTATACCGAAGCCACCTTAATCAAGGCGATGGAAGAACTCGGCATCGGCCGACCGTCAACTTACACCTCGACGTTAACAGTGCTGCGTGATCGCGAATATGTGCGGCTGGAGAAAAAACGTCTTATACCGGAAGATAAAGGACGGCTGGTAACGGCCTTCCTCGAAAGCTTTTTCACCCGCTACGTCGAATATGATTTTACCGCCTCACTCGAAGAAAAACTTGACCGGATTTCCAATGGTGAAATTGCCTGGAAGCAGGTACTGAGCGAGTTCTGGACCGAATTCAATAAAACCGTCGGTGATATTGCCGATTTGCGTGTCACCCACGTGCTTGATGCCCTCAATGAGGTTTTGGGTCCGCATATTTTCCCGGCAAAAGAAGATGGTTCCGAGCCGCGCAAATGTACCTCGTGTGACGATGGCCAACTGAGCC
>CAZVAZ010000181.1:0-5294 GCA_964625235.1 uncultured Hyphomicrobiales bacterium | reverse complement strand
GTTGTGGAAAGTCGCGTTGAATCCGCACCAGTGTCGCGTTCTACGTTGAAGAAACTGGTATCGATCTCAACTTCGCCACCGAGGACAGGCCTGTCAAGGGTATAATTATATTCCAGGGCAGGGAGTATATACGGAGTGGTATCGGCATTATCGGTTGTGCGAAGGCCCTGAAAATAATAGCTGCGCAAATCAAAGTAATTTCTGCCTTTAAGACCGGTCAGGTAAGCCTCTGAAACCAGCGCATTATCATCTCTGATGTTGTATCGGCGTAAAAACGTATCATCGCTGGTTAACTCGACATCCCAGCCCCATTTCCAGTTTTCATTAATATTGAATTCACCATCGGAAAACAAAGCCCCGCGAAACCGTTTATCTCCGGGTGATATGTTTGTGGGGTTCAGCTGATAAATACCGATAGGGCGAATACTGTATTTGCCGTTTGTAAGGCGTTGCCGAAATTCAACATCGGCCAGCAAACCCTGTTTGGTCGTAATTGTTGGCGAGAAAGTCACGTCCATGTTAGGAGCGATATTCCAAAAATAAGGTACCCGGATACCGCTGCCAAACTGATCGGAAAATGTATAGCTGGGGGTAAGGAACCCTGATTTCCGTTTCACCGTTGGGTCCGGATGTGTGAACTTGGGCACATAAAGAACCGGAACGCCAAAAAACTCAAGCTTGGCGTTTTCGTAACTTATGGTTTTTTCCTTTTTGTCGTGCACAACTTTGTCGGCTTTGATTTGCCACAACAAGGGTTTGCCTTTGTTTTCTTCACACGCCTTACAGGCCGAATAAACAACCTTCGAAAAGACTGTTGTATTACCTTCTTCGCGGGTGGCGGAAGCAGCAGCCAGACGGGCCTGGTTGGTGAAAACCGTATATAACGTCTGAACATTGCCTTCACGAAATTTATCGGATAGACGAACAGATTCAGCATAGATAACATTGCCATCCGGCTCTGTCATGACAACATTGCCACTGGCGGTCATAACATCACGATTGGGGGAATAGGTAACCCGATCAGCCAGCACCGTATATTTGTCGAAGTAAATTTCAACATTTCCGGTAGCTGTTGCAACGCCGGTTTCCTTGTCATAGGCGAGATTATCAGACTTTAGCAGCAATGACTGGTTGGTGTCAGGTACCTGGAGTTTTGGAACTTTCAGAGGCGGGTAATCAGTTGCCGCCGCCGCAGGAGTAATCCCTGGCGACAAAAACGTCAGTCCGGCCACAACAAAAAGGCCCATTGCGAAACACTCGCTGAGCTTTTTGCTGAGGTCTTGACCTGTGAAGCGGAATTGCCACTTCGTCATTAAACGACCCCTACTGTTGATACGCACATACTACCCATCTTCATTATACAATAAAACGGTTACGCCAATCATTAAAGCAATACTTGCTGGAGACCATGCTGCAATTATCGGCTGCACCCGACCGGCACCACCCAGAGCTTCTGCTAAATCGGACAAAAAATACAATAAAAAGCCTGAACCAACTCCTCCAAGTACCATGCGTCCGATTTTACCTAACCTGAAGACCTGCATGGAAAAAACTGCTGCAACAATCACCATAGCACCCAAAAGAATCGGACGCGACAATAATGTGTGATATTGAACCTGAAATCTGTCGGCTGGCAAGCCCGCTTTGCGTGCAGTCTCGATAAATTGAGGAAGTTGCCAAAATGAAATTTCCTTTGGATTGCTTAAGCTGTCTGAAACCTGTTTGGCAGTAAGGAATGTTCCCAGGCGGACAGTGTTGCGCTTGACGGGTTTTGAATCGCTGCCGGTAACCCAGGCCTGTGTCAGGCTCCAAAATCCATCATACAATTCTGCAATCGGTGCTTCAATACGTTCTTTGAACGTTTCGTCCGGGTTGAATGTCCAGACAGTTATGTTTTTCAACAATACGCCACCCAGTTCCGCTTTTCTGGCGTAAATGACCGAAGAACCCTCATTATTCCTTTGTTTAAGCCAGATTCCGGCTTGGGCAAGCGAAAGTATACTGCTTTCTGATTTGAAGTATTTCACTTCCAGACGCTGAGATGTTTTATTCAAATTGGCACCAAGCGGACTCAGAACTGTTACAGCAAATATACCAATTAAAACCGCAATTATGATGGGAGGGGTCAGAAACTGCCAGACCGAAAGTCCTGATGAACGTGCAATGACCAGTTCCTGGCGTCGGTTGAGTTTTAAAAATGCAAACATCGAACCGAACAAAACAGCAAAAGGAAGCACCTTTTCCGATAGAACCGGTAATCTGTACAACGCCAGCGTGAGTGCTTCAAATCCGCCAAAATTTTCGTTGGTTTGTCCGCGCCGCAAAAGCTCAACAATATCTATGAACAGGATCATCACCAGAAAAATTGCGTATGTTGATATGAGAGCATAAAAAGTTTGCCGGGCTATATAACGCGAAAGAATGCGGCGACTTGTCATATTCAAAAGACCTTAACCGGCATCAGAGGTTAAAAGTTGCGAACGCTTGCCACGCAGAAACGAACCGACCTGGTTCATATTTATAGAAAAAAGCGTAACCAGAATAACCAGGAACGGCAAACCATAAACCAGCAGCACGGCCCAATCTTTCTTGGCCGATAAATTGGTCAGTGCAAGCCCCAGACCCCGGACCATTATCACCGCAAAAATCGCCAGTAAAATCCGGATAACTTGTCCCTGCCGTGCAGTTTGAGCATCGGCGAGGAAAGCCAGCGCAATCAACGTGAAAACCAGAGGATATATCATGGATGTCAGCCGGCGATGCAATTCCGCACGTACTTTCCCCGGAAAAGTAAGAAAATACGGATCCGTCGGGTTGGGGTTAAACAGGTCGCCAATAAATTTCTCTTTTGGTTTTAAATACGAAATTTGAGCTTCTGGTGAGAATCCAGACAAGTCGTATGAATACTTGGTAAAGGCAAGAATACTGGTTTTTTCCGCAGTCTCGGCCCGGCGCTGGGTACTGCCATCGTAAAACACCATAAAATTGCCAGCCTCGTTACCAATCAAAGTACTTCGCTTCGCCACAATTGTGATCTGTTCTTCCAGATTACGTCTGTCGTGAATAATCACGCCTAACATGTCATTATTTTGATCACGCTCGCGAAAATATATTGTGACCCCTTTTAAGGGCGAGAAAAACCGCCCGGGTTGTAGCAGATTAGCCAACAGGTCGGTGCGAATTTGTGTGATTTCTGCCCGCAAAGCCTGCAGGCTTTTCGGCATTACGTATGCACTTATGATAGCGACAAAAACAGTAACCACCAGACTTGCAAGAATAAATGGACGCACAATTTTCCATTTGCCCGACCCGGCAGCATAAATCACCGCAAGTTCACTGTCCTGGTTCATTCGGTTGAGAGTGTAAATGCAGGCGATCAGCAAGCCAATCGGTGCGACGAGACCGGCAAGGTTGGGAATAAACAAAAGAGAAAGGCGGAAAAATATACCGGCTCCCTGACCCTGCAGGATAATAAGGTCCAGCAGCCTGGTCGATTGTGTAAGCCAGGCAATAACCGTAATTACAATCGTGCTCATTACAAAAGGAACCATGATCTGCAGGAATATATAGCGATTTAAAAGGTTCATATTCTATATCAGATCAGTCAAAATCTGCCCCTGGCAGGCAAACACCCCAAACGTGTATCAAAATCATATACCTAACGCTGGTTCATGGCAGTAATTGGACGAAAACATGCTTTAGGATTCCTTTACATCACAGGCATAGGGCTGCAAAAGGGACCGTTGATTGCTGTTAAGATATCCCAACCCGGTGATTCCCGGCGAGCTTTGCTTCTTACAGAAATTAAATAAGTCTGATAAAAGGCGTGTCACGCTATCAATTCAATGCCAAAAAAAGGTCTAACACCATATGAAAATTACATTCTCCGCCCTGTCTATACCGAAAAAAGGCTCCGCAGTCGTCCTTGCCGGTAAAGATAACAAGCTAGGGATTATTGCTCAAGGTCTTGATGATAGCAGTGATGGTGCTCTGAGCCGTGCGATGAAGGCCACTAAATTCAGGGCAGAGCAGGGGAAGTTTCTCGAGGTTCTTGCCCCCGCCCACCTAAAGCTTGATCGCATAATCATTGCCGGTATCAGCAGTGAAGATGAGTTGAACCTGCACGACTGGGAGCGGTTTGGCGGCGGTCTTTACGGCAGGCTTGCAGCTTCCAAATCAGAAGCTGTAACTTTGGTTCTGGAAAATGTCGGCGATGATGAGGTTTCACCTCAGGCTGTCGCGCGCGCAATCCATGGTGCCGTTTTGCGCAGTTACAAGTTTGACCGCCACAAGGGCGAAATCAAGGGCGGGGACAAAAAGAAAAAAGACAAAAAGCATAGCGATAAAAACTCAAAATTACCGGGTAATCTGGCAGTTCAGTGCAAAAAACCCGCCGGTGTCCGCAAAGCCTATAGCGTTCTCGACGGCCTTGGTGCCGGCGTTTTTATTGCCCGCGACCTGGTCAATGAACCGGCAAACATTCTTTATCCGGTAGAATTTGCCGCCCGCGCCCAAAAACTCTCCAAACTGGGGGTGAAGGTCGAGGTTCTCAACGAAAAGCAAATGGAAAAACTGGGTATGCACGCGCTTTTGGGCGTGGGAATGGGAAGTGTCAGGGATTCAGCCCTCGTGGTCATGCAATGGAACGGCGGGCCGAAAACCCAAAAACCCATCGCCTTTATCGGCAAGGGCGTCACTTTTGATACCGGTGGTATTTCCATCAAACCCGGTGGCGGTATGGGCGACATGAAGGGTGACATGGGCGGTGCGGGCTGCGTTACCGGCCTGATGCATGCGCTGGCTGCGCGTAAAGCCGAAGCCAATGTGATTGGCGTTATTGCTCTGGCCGAAAACATGCCCGATGCCGCAGCCCAGCGCCCCGGTGATGTGGTAACGTCCATGTCGGGACAGACCATTGAAATACTGAATACGGATGCCGAGGGGCGTCTGGTTTTGGCCGATGCGCTGTGGTACACGCAAAAGCGTTTCAAGCCACAGTTCATGATAGACCTTGCCACGCTGACCGGCGCCATTCTGGTAGCTCTGGGGCAGAACCATGCCGGATTATTCTCCAACAACGATGAACTGTCACAAAGAATAACCGACGCAGGCCTCACAACGGGAGAAAAAGTCTGGCGCATGCCGCTTGGAGCCGAATATGACAAGATGATTGACTGCGACATTGCCAACATGAAAAACATCGGTGGCCGCTATGCCGGTTCAATCACGGCGGCGCAGTTTTTACAGCGTTTTGTCAATGATGTGCCCTGGGCCCATCTTGATATTGCCGGTAC
>CAZVAZ010000180.1:0-5319 GCA_964625235.1 uncultured Hyphomicrobiales bacterium | reverse complement strand
GTTTTGCGTAAAATAGACTGCAAACACCAAAATCGCAATCATTCAGATTTTGACGGTTAATTTGCAAGCCTGAATAAATTCTGACCTAGTCGTCTTTCATGGCATAAGTGTGTTCAGGTGCGGGGAATTTCCGCGTGCTCACTTCTTGTGCATATGCCTTTATTGCAGCTTCAATTGCCGAGCCTACCTGACCAAATTCCTTGACGAACTTTGGCACCTGCCCGGTAAGGCCCAACATATCCTCCATCACCAGAATTTGACCATCGCAGGCAGCTGACGCACCAATACCGATTGTCGGTATGGAAATCTGTTCGGTTATACGCTGAGCCAGCGGTTCGGCCATTGCTTCGAGCACGATGGCAAAGGCGCCGGCGTCAGTTACTGCTTTGGCGTCGTCCTCAATCGCTGCCCAGGCGTCTTTGGTGCGGCCTTGGGTTTTAAACCCGCCCAGAACATTGACTGACTGGGGCGTCAGCCCGATATGCGCCATTACCGGAATACCGCGCTGGGTTAAATAATCAATGGTCTCAGCCATGCGGGTACCACCTTCGAGCTTTATCGCTCCACAGCCGGTTTGCTTCATCACACGAGCCGAGTTTTTAAAGGCTTCTGACGGGCTTTCCTCATAAGTTCCGAACGGCATATCGACCACGATTAACGCACGTTGGCTGCCGCGCACAACGGCCAACCCGTGCATAATCATCAATTCAAGCGACACACCAAGCGTGTTTTCCATGCCGTGCATGACCATGCCGAGACTGTCGCCTACAAGCAGAAAATCCATAAACGGATCGGCGATTGCAGCCGTATGGGCATGGTAAGCTGTGAGTGAGGTGATTGGATCACCACCCTTGCGGGCAGTAATTTGCGGCGCGGTCAGGCGGCGGGCAGAAGATTGAACAGACATGAGACAGGACTCTTTCGCTTAGGTAAGACTGCATTGCAACAAATCTATTGCAGTGCGGTATTTTTAGGTGAAATCAGTGCCAAAGACAAGAATTCTTGCGCCGTATGCCGGGAGCAGAGCCTTTACACCATTTTGGTGCCGGTTTCACTTCGGCATTTCAATTTCTTTTGTCGCAACACAATGAAGTGAGACGGACTTTAATCGACTTTGAATTTTATCGAATCTAGAATCCATTAATACCTTGAAAACTCCTCATAAAAGGCAAACTGGTTTAGGAAAATGCGAAAAATATATCAAATTGCTACAATAATCAGCCTGATGTTTGTTCTTACCTCTACTTCGGCAAATTCGCGGGAAATAGAAGACGCACATATCTATCAGTTTTCGACCTATGTGTTGTTTGGCACACCGGAAGAACGCATCGAGGCGCTCAAGGTTTTAAGAAAACACGCCAAGCCCGATGTAGCGGCAACGCTGATCCTGGCCATGCGTTATCAAGGGTATGGCATACTTATTGGTGATGTTTTAAGTGAGCTTATTGGTCAAAAAATTTCATCCTGGAATGAAGCGATGTTGTGGCAGGAAGCAAATCCTCAAATTGTGCCGCATGCCAGTTTCCGTACTCTCAAATTGCGAATTTTCCGCAGTATGGATCCCAATTTTTCACGGTTTTTGAAAGGCGAACGCTCTGAAAGAGCAAACATGAAAATACGGTTGGAGGAAATCACCTGGGGCGGTGTGCTGGTTGACGGTATTCCTTCTCTTGATAATCCAAAAATGATTGCGGCAGCACAAGCGGATTACCTGAAAGGCGATGATCTGGTTTTTGGGGTGAAGATAAATGGCGATACGCGCGCCTATCCTTTGCGCATAATGGGCTGGCACGAAATGTTCAATGATACCATTGGAGGTGTGCCTGTTGCTCTGGCCTATTGCACTTTATGTGGCTCTGGTATTTTGTTTGAAACCTCGGTTGAAGGACGCAACAAGCCTTTGGTATTCGGTAGTTCCGGCTTTTTGTTCCGGTCCAACAAGTTGATGTTCGATCGCGAGACCGACAGTCTTTGGAACCAGTTTACCGGCAAGCCAGTGACGGGCCCCCTGGCACAATCTGACATAAGTCTCAAAATTCTTCCGGTCCTTATTACTTCCTGGAATAAGTGGAAAACCAGCAACCCGGAAACTCAGGTTTTGTCGCTGGAGACGGGGTATCGGCGAAACTATGATTCCGGCAATGTTTACAAGGAGTATTTTGCCAGCCCAGATTTGATGTTTCCCGCCATAGTGCGTGATGAAAGTGTTTTGAAGCGGAAGGATTATATATTTGGGGTGCGTGAGTTTGCTCTGGCAAAGGCCTGGCCAATATCCGCGTTTAAAGACATGCGCGTCATTAACGATGGCATTGGCAAGAAAAATCTGGTGCTGATTGGCGATGCTGCAACGCGCAGTGTACGCGCCTATGAACGCGGTGACAGGATTTTCGAACCCGCAAACAACACCGAACAATTACGCCAGGGCGCTGACCTTTGGAAGATCAGCGAAGCAGCCCTGATTGCCCCGGACGGCACAAAATTCCCGCGCGTTCCCGGGCACATATCCTACTGGTTTGCCTGGGACGGTTATATGGGTATCAGTTCCAAACTCTATGGCAAATAGAGCCGCTTGAACGGCTTTAAAAAAGCGCCACACCTGTGAACCATACATGGCCGCGCATTAAGCCCACATATACAACCAGCGCGACCCCAACGAACCCGATATCATTGAGCAGTTTGCCTCTGCCGCCAACAGGCGGTTTGCGGCGGCGGGCTGAAGCGAAGGCTGCTATTGCCCACAGGAAAAAAGCGCCAAAAAACAAGATTGAAGCAAGGTCGCCATTGGCCAGCAGATGGGCAAAAGCCCACAGTTTCACACCCAGTATCATCGGGTGGCCGAGGATGCGGCGAAATGAATTTTCCGGGCCAAATGCAGCAAGAACCAGCAATACAGCGGGAAACATCAACATGATGGTGGCAAGGCGCGACCAGCCAAAGGGTTGCCAGATTTCGGTAAATTCCATCGCCCCCCTGCCCCAGACCATCAATCCGAGGCCCAACAGAGATACCAGAACAAAGCCGGCTTTATAGGGTAACTCCCCTACCCGGTTTATCAATCGCGCGCGGGTTTCGACCATCATAGGCAAACAATGAATGGCAAAGAAAATAATTACACCGGCAATAAGACAAATCATAAGGTGGGTCTTTCATCTGGCTGCTGCAAAGATCTGCTTATACTGCGTCACCACGGTACTTCGCCACAATATTCTTCAGTTTGAGGCGGCTCAGGCGTCGCAATTTTTCCATATGGGCGAAATTCTGAAAACTATCAAAAGATCTGCTGTTATCAGCACACAAAAGCAAATCTCCCACGCGGATGGAACTGTTCCACAGGCTCTGGATTACATGACCGGTGGTTGTGATGGCTGAATCAAGGCGTTCAACCCAACCGGTTTCCAGGAAATCTTCAATGATGGCAAGCTCCAGCAACAGGCCCGGACTATAGGTGGCGTAGGTCTCATCATAGGCACATTTGAGCGTAAAGGCGGTTTTGCCTGAATATATGGACAGACTTAACGCAATGGGAAACTCATCAAGGTAAAGTACGTCAGCACGGGTTATCGATTTGCCACCACTTGCGCCGAATGCCTGGCGGGCAAAGGTTGCGCTGTTTTTGTTGCAGGCCAGAGCGGTGCCCTGTTGGCCTTTCCAGCCGGACGCCTCGATGGTGAGAAAATCCTCAACAGCTGCATTGAGTTCAGGGCCGGTGGTAAAACTGCGCAGCTCAACCCTGCCGCGTTCACTCAGTTTCCTGTGGTTGCGCTTCAGGCTTTTGCGGCGCTTTTTGGACACATGGTCAAGCATATGTTGCTCAAACGTGGAACCCTGTTTGAGGGTGGGGCGATCAAACTCATTGAAGATTTCGCTAGCCAGATTTTCTCCCTTGATGCCATCTGCAAAAAGAGTTCCCACCGCACCTTCCAGATTGAAATTATCAAACAACCAGAAATTTCTATAGGCTCCGTTTTCACCCATGGCACTAAGCAAAGCGGTTACGACCTCTTGGGGATAGCGGCGATCCACAAGGGGGACTGTCAACGTCGAATACGGGTTTATCCAGGCCCGGTTCAGGGAACATGCACCCAGCCACCGCCATTTATCAATGATGAAGGGGCAAAAGCCCACCAGAGTGGTACCATCATAAATCGCCAGTGCATTTAAATCGCGGGTCTTTTCGGTATTCTGGAAGGCTGCACGCATAAAAATCCGGCTGTAATACGGATTTTCTTCAACAGCGTTGCTGCTCAGGTTTTCCCATTCATCACCAAGTGCGAAAATTGCCTCATAATCGAGGCAGATCATTGAAAATCCGTGTTGCGGCTTTGCCGCTGATATATCTTGTACCCGGTGTTCAAGCTGCCTACTCATTCCTGTCTCCTCCCGGCTCTTTTCGTTTCAAAAACCCGGTTAATGGAAGGCTGAAAATGATGTCCATATTCAACCGCTTCTTGACCAGCCAGGCCAGGAGGAGGCTGCGCAAGGCGATGGAAACAGCGGTGGCGATTGCCGCACCAATCACACCGTAAACAGGGATGAGTATTAAATTGAGAATTATATTCAAAACCAGACACACGGCGGACAACACAGCGGAGATACGTTCATGGCCCAGCATTGTGAGCAAATCCTCACCCGGTCCGGCAAAGGCCTGAACAATCAACCCCAGCATTAACACCAGCAAAACCGGCATCGCAGCCTCAAAGCCGGGGCCGAACAGGCTCAGCAAAAAAGGGGCAATCAGGTAAATGAAACCAGCGGCAGCCACAGCCACGATAAATGTAAATCTGGTGGTGTTGCGGGCAAGGTTTCGCAAACCAACCTGATCATTGAGGGCATTAAGCGCCGAGAATCTCTGGGCAGTTGCCGCGGTTGCTGCATAAGGCACGAAGGCCACCAGTTGCAATATGCGTGATGCGGCGAAATATACTGCTACCGCTGAAGGATCAACGAAGAGTGCCAGGATTAAAATATCCGCATTGGAAAACAATATGGCAGCGCCATCGACAAACACAAACGGTAAGGCGGTTTTGAGCCAGGTCGAGGTGTGCGCCTGCCGGGGGCCGGGGGGTATCAGTTTTCTGATTTTTCTGGAAACCAGAAATGCCTGAACAGTCAAACTAATCAGTGTTGCAGCAAAGGTTACACAGACTGCCACCCAGGCGGTGGCCGGCAGACCGGATACGGCTATACCAATCATGCCCAGGCCGATTAATCCGTGGCGCACAACATAGGGTGGTGCAATCGCCAGCATCTGCCAGTTAAAGGCACGGGCAAGATTTTCGACATAATCCTGAAGAGCTATGAGTGGAAAAACCAGCAGTG
>CAZVAZ010000179.1:0-5374 GCA_964625235.1 uncultured Hyphomicrobiales bacterium | reverse complement strand
AGGCAACACACAAGGTTGCGAACAGGTAAAAAAACAGGGCGGTGACAATCATAATTTCAGGTCTCTTCCAAAACAGTCTTCTATAACAACCAGGTCAACGGTAGGGTGCATCCATCTCGATATTTCTGGCAATTTCGCGCTCCCAGCGATCACCATTAAGCAGCAGTCTGTCCTTGTCATACATAAGTTCTTCGCGAGTCTCGACAGCAAACTCAAAGTTCGGCCCTTCAACGATAGCATCGACCGGACAGGCCTCCTGGCAAAACCCGCAATAAATGCATTTGGTCATGTCAATGTCATAGCGCGTGGTCCGTCTGGTGCCGTCATTACGCCGCGGTCCAGCCTCAATGGTAATCGCCTGGGCCGGGCAAATGGCCTCACATAATTTGCACGCAATGCAGCGTTCCTGACCATTGGGATAGCGTCTGAGTGCATGTTCACCACGAAAGCGCGGGCTCAATGGACCTTTTTCAAACGGGTAGTTAATCGTTGGCTTGGCGGCAAAGAAATAACGCATCGCCAGGAAGAATGTACTGATAAACTCCAACAGGAACAGTGATTTAAAAGCCTGGCCTAATTTAGTCATACTCTGATCTTTCTTAACCATTCTATCCGTTTGCCGTTGCTGGCGTATCAATATTCTCACCCATAAACACGAAGACAGATAAAGGCCAGATTACAAGGAAAAAAACCGAAATAACCCGCATGCCTTTTCCACCTGTCAGCGTATCGCTGTCGCGAACAATCGTGGCCCCGCCTCTGCTTTGCTCCAATGGCTCCTGCCTGCGGTTCGCCATCCAGCGAAGAGCCACAATCGACACCAGCCCCATAAGAAAAGACACCGTCGCCATAAGATAGCTGTCCGCCGTAAATCTATACCCTATGAGGTGCTCAAAGAATTCCATTATAAATTTCCTACGGCGCCAGATCGAAGGCCACCAAAACCCCCGCAGTTGCTGCCACACCAAACAGTGAAATCGGTAAAAATACTTTCCAGCCCAGGCGCATCAGCTGGTCATAGCGATAACGCGGCACAAAGGCCTTGACCATGGCGAACATGAAAAACACCATGCAAACCTTGGCCAGAAACCAGAACACTCCCGGCACCCAGGTAAACGGCACCACATCAAACGGCGGCAGCCAGCCACCCAGAAACAGGATGGTTATAAGCGCACACATTAAAACGATGGCGACATATTCGCCTAACATGAACAGCAGATACGGCGTTGAGGAATATTCGACCATATAGCCTGCCACCAGTTCAGATTCAGCTTCAGGCAAATCAAACGGCGGTCGGTTGGTTTCAGCCAGTGCCGAAATAAAGAATATGATGAACATCGGAAACAGCGGCAGGAAATACCAGTTGAGGAAACTCGCCCACGGAATGCCCAGATAGTCAGCCAGTCCGGTGGACTGCGCGTTGACAATGCCGGAAAGATTAAGCGTGCCAGCCACCAGCAGCACCGTTATCATAACAAAACCGATTGAGACTTCGTAAGACACCATTTGGGCTGCTGAGCGCAGCGCGCTCAAAAACGGATATTTGGAATTGGACGCCCATCCACCCATAATAACGCCATAAACACCGAGCGATGAAATGGCGAAAACATAGAGTATGCCAACGTTAATGTCTGCAATCACCCAGCCCGCCGACACCGGTATAACCGCCCAGGCCGACAGGGCCAAAACACAAGTCACCAATGGTGCCAGCAAAAACACGCCCTTGTTGGCACCAGCTGGAATAATCACTTCCTTGAGGACAAATTTCAGCAGGTCAGCAAAGGACTGCAACAAGCCAAATGGCCCTACAACATTGGGCCCCCGGCGCATCTGCACGGCTGCCCAGATTTTTCTGTCGGCATACAGCAGGAATGCAATAATCACCAGCAAAGCCACCAGCAGCAACACACTTTGTGCGGCAATAACCACTACCGGCCAGACATATGTCCAAAAGAAATCAGCCATTAGTGCCAGTTCCTTTCTTGTTTTCAAGCTCAGCTCTCAGGGTGCTGCACTCCGCCATCGTGGCCGATGCGCGCGCAATTGGATTGGTCATATAAAAATCTGTAATATTCTCGACGAAAACATCCCGCGTCACCGACGCTTTTGTATCTGTCAGTTTCAACAGGGTGGTAATTTCCCCAGCCTTGATTTCATCCAGCCTTTTCAGGTGCGGTGCCTCGGCATACATCGAAATGCGCAGGCCATCCAGAGTATCATAGCCCAGCAACAGCCCAAGTTCAGCGGAAAGAGCGCGTAGAATTGTCCAGTCTTCGCGCGCATCTCCGGGCGGAAAGGCTGCCCGGCGCGCCATTTGGACCCGGCCTTCCGTATTGACATAAGTACCGGATTTTTCGGTGTATGCCGCCCCTGGCAAAATAACGTCGGCACGATGCGCTCCGGCATCACCATGGCTACCCTGATAAATCACAAATGCCTCTCCCAGCTTGCTGCAATCAATCTCGTCAGCCCCAAGCAGATAGACCACGTCGATATCGCCTTTTTGCGCGCCGGTTAAAATACCGGCGGTATTGCGCCCGCCCTTTTTGGGAACGAGATTGAGATCAAGTCCAGCGACGCGCGACGCAGCGGTGTGAAGCACATTAAATCCGTTCCATGCCTCGCTCAATGCTCCCACATTTTTGCAAAGCCTGATGGCACGGGCGAGAATTGCCCTGCTGTCTTTGCGGCACAACGCTCCTGCCCCTAAAATAACCATGGGTTTTTTGGCGAGCTTGAGCACTTTAGCAAACTTGTGCGTGCCGCTTAATATATCATCTAAAATCTCAGGGCTTTCTTCCAGTAATTTGTAATCATAGGTTAATTCTGCATCACCACCTATAACACCAATCGGAAAACCACCGGCACACCAGCGCTTGCGAATGCGCGAATTCAATACCGGCGCTTCCAGTCTTGGATTACTGCCGATTATCAACAATGCGTCGGCATCTTCAATTCCGGCAATCTCAGAGTTGAACAGATATCCGGCACGTCCACCGATTGAAGGTTCGAGGGCTGCGCCATCCTGGCGGCAATCAATATGCGGGCTGCCGAGCGCGTCAAGCAGGTCCTTGAAGGCAAACATGTCTTCAGCACTGGCCAGATCACCGGCAATTCCGGCAATTCGATCCGCACTGCTGACCTTGATTTTTTGCTTGATTGCCGCAAAAGCCTCAGCCCAGCTGGCAGGTTCAAGTCTGCCATTGCGGCGAACATAGGGTTGATCCAGGCGCTGGGAGCGCAATCCATCCCAGATGAAACGTGTCTTGTCCGAAATCCATTCCTCATTCACATCATCATTATTACGCGGCATAATGCGCATGACTTCGGACCCGCGTGTATCGACCCGGATGTTTGAGCCCACAGCATCCATAACATCGATAGATTCTGTTTTGCGCAATTCCCACGGTCGCGCTGCAAACGCATAGGGTTTGGAGGTCAGGGCACCCACCGGACACAGATCAATAACATTACCGGAAAGCTCTGATGTCATCGCGCTTTCAAGGTATGTGGTGATTTCAACATCTTCGCCCCGGCCAATCGCGCCGAGTTCCTCAATGCCGCCAACTTCGGTGGCAAACCGCACACAACGGGTGCAATGAATGCAGCGTGTCATGATGGTCTTGACCAGCGGGCCAATGTATTTGTCTTCCACCGAGCGTTTGTTTTCAGCAAAGCGGTTGCTGTCAATACCATAGGCCATGGCCTGGTCCTGCAAATCGCACTCGCCACCCTGATCACATATCGGGCAATCGAGCGGGTGATTGATTAGCAAAAACTCCATCACCCCTTCGCGGGCTTTTTTGATTTTCTGAGAGTTGGTTATGACTTCCGGCAACTCGCCGTTGGGTCCGGGCCGCAGGTCATTGACACCAATAGCACATGAGGCCAGCGGCTTGGGCATGCCCTTGACTTCTACCAGACACATGCGGCAGTTACCGGCGACTGACAGGCGTTCGTGATAACAGAACCGTGGGATTTCGACGCCGACCTCTTCACACGCTTGAATAAGCGTCAGGCCGTTTTCCACCTCGATTTCAGTGCCATCTATAATCAGCTTGGGCATATTGTCCTACTCCGCCGCTTGCAGGGGGATACCCCCGTCAGAATTTGGATTGGCGGCATATTGATCAATACGTTCCTCAATCACATGGCGGAAATGCCGGATAAGTCCCTGCACCGGCCAGGCTGCGGCATCACCAAGGGCGCAAATCGTATGGCCTTCAATCTGGTAGCTCACTTCCAGCAGCAGATCAATTTCGCGCTTGTGCGCCTCGCCACGCGCCATACGGTCTAGAACTCGGTACATCCAGCCAGTGCCTTCACGGCACGGTGTGCACTGACCACAGCTTTCATGTTTATAGAAATAGGCAAGACGCGCGATGGCGCGAACAATATCAGTTGATTTGTCCATGACAATGACGGCAGCGGTTCCCAGACCCGATTTCAGATCGCGCAATGTATCAAAATCCATCGACAGATCCTGACATTGCGCTGCTGGCAGACACGGCACCGATGAGCCACCGGGGATAACGGCGAGCAGATTGTCCCAGCCGCCGCGAACACCGCCAGCATGTTTTTCCAGCAATTCTCGCAACGGTATGCCCATTTCCTCTTCAACGTTGCAGGGATTATTGACATGGCCGGAAAGACAAAACAGCTTGGTGCCGACATTATTGGGCTTACCCAGACTTGAAAACCACGCAGCCCCCCGGCGCAAAATGGTGGGCGCTACTGCAATACTTTCCACATTGTTGACGGTGGTGGGAGCGCCATATAATCCGACATTGGCTGGAAATGGCGGCTTGAGACGCGGCTGGCCTTTCTTGCCTTCAAGGCTTTCAAGCAGAGCGGTTTCTTCACCGCAAATGTAAGCCCCGGCGCCATGATGAACATAAAGATCGAAATCCCAACCTGATTTACACGCGTTCTTGCCAATCAGCCCGGCCTCATAGGCCTGATCAACGGCAGCTTGTAATTGAATGCGTTCCTGAATGAATTCCCCGCGCACATAGATGTAGCACGCATGCGCACCCATGGCGAAGCTGGCAATCAGGCAGCCTTCAATTAACAAATGGGGATCGTGGCGCAATATATCGCGGTCCTTGCATGTGCCCGGTTCGGATTCATCGGCATTGACCACCAGATAATGCGGGCGCCCGTCAGACTTTTTCGGCATGAAGGACCATTTAAGCCCGGTGGGAAATCCCGCCCCGCCGCGCCCGCGCAGGCCCGAGGCTTTCATTTCGTCAATGATCCAGTCAGAGCCTTTTTCAAGCAATCCACGGGTATTATCCCAGGCACCGCGCTGCATAGCACCCTTGAGGCCCCAGTCATGGATGCCATAGAGATTGGTAAAGATACGGTCTTTATC
>CAZVAZ010000178.1:4359-5420 GCA_964625235.1 uncultured Hyphomicrobiales bacterium | reverse complement strand
GCGCCCTTTACCACTTCTTCCAGCCGCGCTTTGCCCACGGCCTGAATGATGAACAGGTTAAGCCCCACCGGCGGTGTTATCAGGGCGGTTTCAATCAGGACAACGAAGAAGATGCCGAACCAGATCGGGTCGATGCCCATCAAGGTGAGGGCCGGAAACAATACCGGCACCATGATCAACAGCATCGACAGTGCTTCGAGGAAAAATCCGATGAACAGTAAAACACCGCCAACCGCCAGCATGAACATGGTGGGATCCGAGATGTTGGATGTCAGCAATTCTGAAATATTCTGAGGGATGCGGTAGAGCGTGATGGCATAGGAGAACACTTTGGCCCCGGCGACGATAAGAAATATCATTATCGTGGTTTTCATCGCGTCATACGTGGCTTCTTTAAGCTTTTCCCAGGTCATACGGCCCATGGCAAAGGTGATGATTATCGCCAGTATAAAGCCCACACCGGCACTTTCAGATGGTGTGGCAATGCCCATATAAATCGATCCGATGATGGCAACAGCCAGCCCGACTGTGGGCAGTGCCATAAGGCTGGCAGCGCGGCGCGTTGCCCAGGTGGCCTTTTCCAGATTTTGCTGGGTGCCTTTGAAGCGGGCGTAAAGAATAGAGTAGATGATAAAAACCGTGCTCAAAAACAATCCCGGTCCAATGCCCGCCAGAAACAATGTCGGGATCGAGGTTTCGGTGATGATGCCGTAAATAATCAAGGGGATAGACGGCGGGATCAAAATACCCAGCGTACCACCGGCAGCAAGCAGTCCGAGCACGAACGGCCGGTCATAGCCACGTTTGGTCATTTCGGGGATAGCTACCGTGCCGATGGTGGCGGCAGTAGCGACGGACGAGCCCGATACAGCCGAAAACATGCCACATGACAGGATGGTGGCAACGCCCAGTCCGCCGGGCCAGTGGCCGACCCAGCTTTGCACCGCAGCAAACAGATCGCGCCCCACATTGCCTTTAAGCAGGACGTTGGACATCAGCAGGAACATCGGCACAGCCAGAAGTTCAAACGAATCCATAGTGCCGTAAAGGCGCTGGGGAAC
>CAZVAZ010000178.1:2432-4259 GCA_964625235.1 uncultured Hyphomicrobiales bacterium | reverse complement strand
GCCTTGAGCCACAACTCAAACCCGTACCAGGTGGCCACGGCACAAAACACCAAAATGACCAGTAAAGCGAAGGTTTCCATGATTTTTCTCGAAAGGGTGTGAGGGTCGCGGAAAGCCACATCAATGACAATCATCTGGCGATGCTTGAGAGCAAAGGCACCACCAAGAAACGTTGCCCAGATCTGCATGATGCGAACAGTTTCATCGACCCAGATGGTGGGGGCGGTAAACACATAACGCATGAACACCTCATAGGTGATGAATATACCTATGGCAAAGAACATCCAGGCGGCAAATTTTCCGGCGGCTTCAGAAACCTGGTCGATGATTTTGATCATGAGAGGGTATCCTTGCGGCCCTTTTTCAAGGTTTCCAGAAAAAAGGGCCGCACAGATTTTTATTGGAGACTTTAAAGGCCGTTAGCGGCTTTAATGGCCTGAACGGCTACGTCACCGCGCTCGGCAGCGAATTTTTCAACAACCGATTTGGTCGCTTCAACCCATTGCGCACGCTCTTCTTTGGTCAGGGTTACGACGTTGATTTTGTCAGCAACTTCCTTGACCACAGCAGCTTCACCACCATAGACCTCATCGCGCAGCTGCTTTTCAACTGTAGCTGCAGCCTTGGTGATGATGTCCTGATTTTTCTTGGAAAGTGAGTTAAAGAAGTCATTGTTCATAACGGCGACAAACTCAATGGCGCTGTCATAGCTCAATGTCATATTGTCCATAACTTCAAAAAGCTTGCGGCTCTTAACTGCTGAAGCACCGGTCATGCCCACATCAACCGCACCTTGCTGATAGGCCAGGAACTGCTTCGAGCCTGACATAATGGTTGGGGCACCGCCCAGCGCTTCAACCGTCCAGCCCAGCACTTTACCGTAAGTGCGAACCTTTTTGCCTTTAAGATCGGCGGGAACGCGAATGGGCTTGCCTTTGTTGAGGTAGACGTTGCGGCCAAATGCCTGCCACCACAAAACTTTGGCACCGGTTTCCTTAACTACAGCGGCATCAAGAATATTGCGCATAGTCGAGCCATTGGCCGCCGCTGCACGCAAATGCGCTTCATCGCGGAAGAAGAACGGCAGGTTGACGATTTCAACGGCAGGAACCGAACCGGCAAAACGGCCTAAAAATGCAGAACCGGCTTCAATGGCACCTGAGCCCACAGCTTCAGGAACCTGCTTGTCTTTGTATAGTTGCGCCGATGGAAAGAGTTCGAGTTTCAGATCACCACCGGATTCTTTTTCAATGATGTTCTTGAACGCGATCCAGTTCTGGCCCAGCGAATGGGTTATCGGCAATTGCAGAGTTACCCGGATTGTTGTTTGTGCCTGAGCAACAATAACTGATCCCAGCAACATTGTGCCAGCCAGTGCATATTTCATAAATGTTTTCATTTGTTTCCTCCCGATAGAAAATTTTTGATGAAGATTTCAATTTCTTGAAAATTATGTCAACATTACTGACATAAAATTTCGATGACGTCAAACAGCTTATGCAGAAACTGCAAAATTGTCTTGTTGTTTCACAGGGTTTACCAGGTGAAACTATCCGCTGTTTGCTTGAAACTCTGGCGCAATGAATCCAGGTCATTGATGCCGCTCTGAGCGCGCACAGCCACATCAATGCGCCGGGCAGCATTGTAGCCTCGGGCAGCGGCGGCAGAAGGATTGATGCCGTAGGCTTGACTGTAGGTTGAAATAAAACCAGAAACTGCGGGCAGGTTTTTGTTGCCGAAGGGTGTTGGACCCGACTGCAACAGGGCAATGTTTTTACCCGCCAGCAGCGTGTCTATCAAACCCTGTGTCCTGTCAGAGGCGAAGGA
>CAZVAZ010000178.1:0-2332 GCA_964625235.1 uncultured Hyphomicrobiales bacterium | reverse complement strand
GTTTTAGCGCTGCCCGCGCCGGGTCATAAAGGCGATGCGCTCGAACAATTGCACATCCTGCTCGTTTTTCAATAGAGCACCATGCAGGGGCGGGATCAAGTTTTTTGGATTTTTTTCGCGCAAGGTTTCCGGGCTGATGTCTTCGTTCAGCAACAGCTTGATCCAGTCCAGCAATTCCGATGTTGAAGGCTTCTTTTTAACACCGGGAACCTGGCGCAAATCATAAAATACACTCAAAGCCTCTTTGACCAGACGGTTTTTAAGGCCGGGAAAGTGCATCTCGACAATTTCTGTCATGGTTTCGGTATCAGGAAATTTGATGTAGTGAAAAAAGCACCGGCGCAAAAATGCATCGGGCAGTTCTTTTTCATTATTGGAAGTAATGATGATAATGGGCCGATGTTTAGCCTTGATGGTCTCACCGGTTTCATAGACAAAAAACTCCATACGATCGAGTTCCTGCAGCAGATCGTTAGGAAATTCGATATCAGCCTTGTCAATTTCATCAATCAGCAGAATAGGGCGCTCATTTAAGGTGAAGGCCTCCCACATTTTACCCTTTTTAATGTAGTTTGAAATGTCGTGAACGCGTTCATCGCCCAACTGACTGTCGCGCAGGCGTGACACCGCATCATACTCATAAAGCCCCTGTTGTGCCTTGGTAGTGGATTTGATGTGCCATTCCAGCAGGGGAATTCCCAGCGCTGTTGCAACTTCATGGGCAAGCACAGTCTTGCCGGTGCCGGGCTCCCCCTTGATCAGCAGCGGGCGCTCAAGCGTGATCGCGGCATTGACCGCAATGCGCAGGTCTTCTGTTGCCACATAGTCTTTGGTGCCGGTAAATTTCATAAAGCTCAACGTCCAGATAAAGGGCCATTTGTATAGGCGGTTGCGAAGGTGGCGGCAAGCCCTCAAAAACACCGATGATTAGGCAAAACTTGCCGGGTGTGGGCAAGTTTAGTCCCCCGCTGCATCGCAATCTCACTATGTGAATTGCTTAACATGTTGAAAAACAACACAATTTAAAACTGGCCCGTTCTTTGCCTTGGTTTAAGCAGAATGCATCCAACGTGTTTGGATTTAAGCTTTATCGAGCCTTGGCGATTTAACGGAGTAGTAAAATGGGTATTTTCGGCGCACTTTCAACAGCGATCAGTGGACTTCAGGCGCAATCAACAGCGCTGGCAAATATTTCAAACAATATTGCCAATTCTCAGACAACAGCCTTTAAACGTACTGAAACCTCGTTTGAGGAAATCGTCGCTGCAACCGGTGCAAACCAGGCCGGTTCCGGCGTGGTGCGGGCAAATTCCCAGGCTACAAACACGGTGGCAGGCGACATCCTGCCTTCGGATGTGGATACCAATATCGCCATCAACGGTGATGGCTATTTCATCATTGCCGAGCAAACCGGTGCTGTAGATGGCGATCCGATTTTTGGCGGCGTTGATCTTTATACCCGTCAGGGTGATTTTGAAGTCGATAGAAACGGCTTTCTGGTCAACAGTACAGGGTATTTCCTTAAAGGTATTACTGTTGATGCGCAGACCGGCAACCTGTCGGGCACCTTGCCGGAGGTTATCCAGATTTCGAATGAACTGCTGCCGGCTCAAGCGACGTCGACGATTGAATATCGCGCCAATCTGGCCACCACACCACAAACAGCGTCTTTTGATGCCGCAGTCGCCAATTCAGAACTCATTGGCACGACCGCCGATTTTCCTTCCGGCAATCTTCCAACTGTGGCTGGAACCGGATTTGTTGAGCAGCAGGATGTGAGTGCATTTTTGTCGCGCACAATTGCCGGTGGTGCCATTACTTCGTTCGCCTCCAATGGGGCTTCGGTCAATGTGCAGGTGAGGTGGGCCAAAATTGACAGTATCGCCAACGGCGGCGTGGATACCTGGAATGCGTTTTATCAAACGGACGCTGCGGCAACCGGTACGGGTGGTGCCAATGCTGTGTGGCGCAACTTTGGAACTGATTATACGTTCGATGTTTCGGGCTCACTAACAAACCCAACCACCAGCAGTATTGTCATCAGCAACCTGACCGTCAACGGCACCAATCTGGGTAATGTTGCTGTTGATCATCGCAGCCCCAATGGCGCTACGGGACTAAGTCAGTTCGAAGATTCAAACGGTATTGTGCAGGTTAATATTATTGACCAGAACGGTTTTGCCGCCGGGGAACTGGCCAGTGTCTCGATTACCGACGCCGGGCGGGTAACTGGTATTTATACCAATGGTGAATCTGTTGATCTCGCTGAAATCACACTTGCCGCCTTTAATGCCGACAGTGCTTTACGTAAAATAGACGGCGGCGCCCTGAG
>CAZVAZ010000177.1:0-5444 GCA_964625235.1 uncultured Hyphomicrobiales bacterium | reverse complement strand
AGCAACTGAAGAAATGCGCTAGGAAAAGTTATTGACTGAAGATCGTAACCCTCCAAGAACACCTCCGGGTTTGCGAAGTAAATTCGCTGGACCCGATGATGGTGATCAGGCAGCCCAATCGGCGGAAAAACCGGACTCAGGTCTTGATGTGCGCAAGCTGCTCGGCCTTGGCCGGGTTGCGCCGGAGGCAGCTTCGCCTGCAAATCCGCCACCACCACCCGAAACCGTAATTCCCCAGGCCCGGGAGAGGGCCCCGGCTGAAAGCCCACCGGCAGAGCAAAAAGAAGCACCGTCATTTGTGCGTCCGCCATCTCCGGTTCCACGCCCTCCCTCTGCCGCACCACGCCCGCCTGCGTCGGCACCACGCCCTCCCTCTGCCGCACCACGCCCGCCTGCGTCGGCGCCACGTCCTCCTTCTGCCGCACCACGCCCGCCTGCGTCAGCACCACACCCTCCTTCTGCTGCACCGCGACCTCCCGCGTCGGCACCACGGCCTCCGTCTGCATCGCTGACCCCGCCTGTGGCACCACGCGCGCCTGCGCCCGCACCACGGATTAGCACGGAAGAGCCGCCATGCCCGCCCGAGCCGCCACGGGTTCCCGAACCATCACAACGCCCGTTACGCGCAGCGTTTGGTGTCCTTGACACAAAGCCCGCCGGAGAAGATGCAGCACCGGAACTTTCCATTGATCCACCTGCTCAACCGCCAGTCGAGCCCAGCGCCAATCGCGCGCCCGACAGCGTTCACCGCCCGATACCTCCGATAGCTGATCCTGCCGAATTCTTCAGTTTGCGGCCCCCCGTTGATCCATTGTCAGTCAGCGCCCCATTGGGTGCAGCACAGCCGGTTGAAGAAGACGTAGCCCCGGTTTCACATCCTGAACCCCCGCCAGTTCCCAGCCCAACCACCAATTCCAGATTGGAGGAACTAGCCTCATTATCGGAAAAAACGCTGGAAGATTATGATACCTTTGATGATTTCGAAGATGTCAAATCAGACCGCCCCAAACGTACTTCGATAGTTATCCTGGCTTCTTTGCTCGGTGTTGGCGTTTTGGCCGGCGGCGTGATTTTTGCCTATCGCCAGGGGGTGCAGGAGAGCAGCCCGACAACATTGCCTGTCATTGTGGCTGGAACAAAGGCCATGAAAGAAGAACCGGTCAATCCTGGTGGTGTGAAAATCCCCAACCAGAACAAATTGATTTATGACCGAATTCTGGGTGAGGAAACTGACATTGCGGAGAGAATTGTCTCGCGTGAAGAAAAAGTTGTTGCTTTCAACCAACAACCTGCAACCACCAATATAGCCAAGTCACCCTCGCCAGGCACGCCGGGTGCTCAAAGCGGCAGCACATCTTCCACAGCTCAAACGCCAACCAGTCCCGCGGCAGGAGGTTCAGAAGATCTGTTGGCCAAAAAACTGGCTGAATCATTGCCCAAACCTCAATCACCACCAAGCAGCCTGACAAACGGAAACAACATTGGCACAATTTCTGAAACGTTGAATTTGCCATCAAATATTCAGGAGCAAGCTTCCGCAGCCCAGGGAGGGATTGTTCGTCTTGAAACGGAAACAGTGGCACCACCAGGTGTCCCCGAAGTGCCGGCTGTGCCAGGGGCGGCATCTGAAAGTCTGGCAATAGCCAGGCTGGTCGAAGAATCAATTGGTGCAACACCAAGACCGGTGGCCAGTGCCAAGGTGCCGCCAATATTGCCGCGCCGCAAACCACCAGCACCCGCTTCAGATACAACCCGGATTACCAGTGCCGCGCCGCAGACAACAACAGCTCCTGCAACGGCTGCACGTTCGACATCTGGAAATTTTGTTGTTCAGATAGCCGCCTTCCGGTCTCGCGAAGAAGCACTGTCGCGCTTTGCTTCACTTAAACGCCGCCACAGCGGGTTGCTTGGACCCTATACGTCTTTTGTTCAGCGCGCTGACCTGGGCGATCAAGGCATCTATTATCGCCTGCGCCTTGGGCCGATTGACGGTAAGGACAAGGCATCAACCCTGTGCCGGTCCCTGTTGTCTGCTGGCGAAAAGGAATGTCTGGTCAGAACCCGTTAAACCATGACTGTATCTGCTTTCATTATCGGATGCAGTGGTCATGTTCTGACACCGCGGGAGACTAACTTCCTGCGTGAACATGATCCGTGGGGCCTCATATTATTTCAGCGAAACTGCCAAAATCCTGAACAGGTCAAAGCCCTGATATCCACCTTTCGCTCAATCAGCGGTCGCAGTGATGCACCGGTTTTAATTGATCAGGAAGGTGGCCGCGTCCAACGCCTGGGCCCGCCGCATTGGCGCCGGTATCCAGCAGCGCGTGTATTTGGTGACATGTTTCAAAAAAACCGTGATGACGCTCATCAGGCGGTTTACCTGATAACGCGATTGATGGCAGAGGACCTGTATAATCTGGGTATAAGCGTTGATTGCCTCCCTGTCGTTGATGTGCCACAGCCCGGGGCTGACAACATTATCGGTGATCGCGCATACAGCGATGAGCCGAATATCGTGGCTGAACTTGCCCATCATGCCGCCACTGCACTGCTCGACGGGGGTGTTTTGCCGGTTATCAAACACATTCCGGGTCACGGGCGCGCCACAGTTGACAGCCATATTGAACTGCCACGTATCAAGACCGATGCAAAAATACTGTGCGAAATTGACTTTGCACCCTTTGTGGAACTGGCACAATTGCCGTTGGCCATGACCGCTCACGTGGTCTATGAAGCCTTTGATACCGGCCACCCGGCAACATTGTCCCCAGCCATCATTGAAGGCGTAATACGCGGACAAATCGGGTTCGATGGCTTGATTATGAGTGATGATTTGTCGATGAAAGCCTTAAACGGCTCTCTCGAGCAGCTTACCCGCTCAGCTTTTTCTGCCGGATGCGATGTTGTTCTGCATTGCAATGGAGATATGGTTGAAATGAAATCGATTGCAGCAAATGTTCCCCGATTGGCAGGAAAACCTCTGGCCAGGGCACAAACTGCACTGAAGTGTCTGAATTACCCACAGGATTATGACCGCGACCACGCCCTGTTTCTGCATTCCCGGACTATCCAAAATAGCCTATAGTGCCAAATCCCGCTAGGATAAGAGCAACTGATTCGCGTTGGAAGATAATCATGGCAACACCGGAAGATAGTCAAAAAACAACCGACGCTCACGTTGTAGCAGGCATGCCCGATGATTTTGATGACGTGGCACCTTTTGAACAGCGTGATGAAAAAGCAGCCCTTGTTGTTGACCTTGATGGTTTTGAAGGACCGCTGGACCTGCTGTTAAGTCTTGCCCGCAGCCAAAAAGTGGATTTGACCAAAATCTCAATTCTGGCTCTGGCCGAACAATATCTGGTTTTCATCAACAACGCCCGCAAGCTTCGCCTGGAACTGGCGGCAGATTATCTGGTAATGGCAGCCTGGCTCGCCTATCTCAAATCAAAGCTCCTGTTGCCGGAACCGGAAGAAGAGGCCGGAGCCAGCGGTGAAGAGCTCGCCGCCATGCTGGCGTTTCGGTTAAAACGTCTTGAGGCCATGCGCGAAGCCGCCGCCAACCTTATGGCGCGTAATTGCCTTGGACGAGATGTGTTTGCGCGCGGTGAACCTGAAGGTATACGGGTGACGACCACCAGCGAGTACAGCGATAATCTTTATGATCTTCTGGCCGCCTACGCCACCCGGGTGCAGCGCTCGGCGGTGACACGGATCAAATTTAAACGCCTGCCGGTATGGTCGATTAAACAGGCGCGGCAATGTCTTGAAAGTCTTCTCGGCGAGATGGATGACTGGGGCACGATTGATGCGTTTTTGGTGGAGTATCTGTCAACGGAAGAAACCCGGAATTCAGTTATGGCCAGCAGCTTCAGCGCCTCGTTGGAACTGGTGCGTGAAGGTGCGCTGGAACTGAAGCAAACCGGAGCGTTTGCACCGCTTTATATGCGCAAACGTAAAGTGGCATAACCACGCAAGATCAAGTGATGTTGAGTAATGTATTTATGAAAGTTGGATTGAAATTGTGGAAAAATCACTAAAAACAAAAACCAGACAAGCTCAATTTGATGGCTCAAACACTGTGGCTGTGCTGCATAAGCCCGCACCCGATGTGGCTCAGCACAGGCGCATTCTCGAAGCCCTGCTGTTTGCTGCAGCTGAACCTCTGGATGAAGAAAGCCTGCGCTCTCGATTGCCGCAGGATGCTGATGTTTCAGCTCTTTTGGAACTTGTGGTCGAAGATTATTCCAACCGCGGTGTCAATCTGGTCAAGGTTGCCGGCAAATGGGCCTTTCGCACGGCGGAAGATTTAAGGTTTTTAATGCAGCGCGAGGCGATTGAGCAAAAAAAGCTGTCCAAAGCCGCCCTCGAAACACTGTCCATCATAGCGTACCATCAACCTGCCACCCGGGCGGAAATTGAAGCCGTGCGCGGTGTCAGCATTTCGCGCGGAACACTCGATGTTCTGCTGGAGATGGGTTGGATCAGATTGCGCGGGCGCAGGCGCTCTCCCGGCAGACCCGTTACCTATGGCACCACTGAACATTTTCTCAATCACTTTGGCCTCGATACCATTGGCGAGTTGCCGGGGCTGGCTGAACTTAAAGGGGCGGGGCTTTTGGACGGCAACCTGCCGCCGGATTTTGAGATGCCGTTACCAGGCGATGATGAGCTTGGTCCTGACGAAGACCCCATGGACGACGATGGTTATTATTCATCACAACCACTTGTCGAACTTGACGAGGAATAAAAAATCGACCACACCACTGCTGGAATGTTTATGTTCTTAAACATGTTTTGTTAGATGGTTGAAATGGTCGATACGGTTACAACGGGCACACCGGCAAGCTGGGGTAAGCGGGGAACTGCGGCAGCAACATTTGCAGCCCGGGTTCAATTCAGGAATATCTGCCATAGCTACGGCGATACGCAGACACTCAAAGACGTGTCCTTTGATCTTAATCCGGGAGAAATTGTCTGTCTGCTGGGACCGTCCGGGTGTGGTAAATCAACCCTGTTGAGAATAGCTGCCGGTCTGGAACGACAATCCAGTGGCCGGATTTTCATGAATAACCAGGAAATCGCCGGACCGGATAGTTTTCTCGCCCCGGAAAAGCGCGGTATTGGCCTGGTTTTTCAGGATTTCGCCCTGTTCCCGCATAAGTCCATCCTCGAAAACGTGACTTTTGGCCTCACCAGTCTTGGCAAATCCCAATCCATTGTTGCCGCAAAAGCAGCGCTAAAGCGTGTGGGAATGTCACAATACGAAAACGCCTATCCGTATGTTTTGTCAGGTGGCGAACAACAACGCGTGGCTTTGGCCCGAGCTATCGCACCGCGCCCGCTGGTTTTGCTTATGGATGAGCCGTTTTCCGGGCTGGATCAACGCCTGCGTGATAATGTGCGCGATGAAACACTTGCGGTTTTGAAAGAAACCAGTG
>CAZVAZ010000176.1:2952-5461 GCA_964625235.1 uncultured Hyphomicrobiales bacterium | reverse complement strand
ACCGAGCAGGTATGACAGCCGATGCATTTGTCCAGATTAAGGACCATTGCTATTTGCGCACGAATAGTCATTCGGCAGCCTCCACGTTGATTGATTGACCTTCGACATAAGGCTTATCGAGCCAGTCGACAGAATTCATCTTGCGCACGAGAACAAACTCATCGCGGTTTGAACCCACCGTGCCGTAGTAATTGAAACCCCATGACAGTTGCGCATAACCGCCAATCATATGGGTTGGCTTGACCACAGCCTTGGTGACGGAATTGTGGATACCACCGCGTTTGCCGGTAACGGCACTGCCGGGCGTGTTCATGGTTTTTTCCTGGGCGTGATACATCATGCTCATGCCTTCGGGTACGCGTTGCGAGACAACCGCACGCGCCGCTATCGCCCCATTGACGTTGTAGAGTTCTATCCAGTCGTTATCCTCGACATCGATCTTTTTGGCATCAATTTCGGATATCCACACCACCGGCCCGCCGCGGTTGAGTGTCAACATCAACAAGTTGTCTGAATAGGTCGAGTGAATACCCCATTTTTGATGCGGTGTAATCCAGTTAAGAGCGATTTGCTTTGAGTCACCGCCCCTGCTTTTGACGGCATCAGTAATTGTGCGCGTGGAAATTGGCGGGCGGTAAACGCAAAGCTGCTCGCCGAAATCACGCATCCACTCATGGTCCTGATAGAAGTGCTGTCGACCGGTCAGCGTGCGCCACGGGATCAGTTCATGCACATTGGTGTAACCGGCATTATAGCTCACATGTTCGTCTTCGAGGCCTGACCATGTGGGTGACGAGATGATCTTGCGCGGTTGCGCCTGAATATCCCGGAAGCGGATTTTCTCGTCTTCTTTGGGCTTGGCCAGATGAGTGTGATCACGACCGGTCATCTCACTCAGGGCAGCCCACGCCTTAACAGCGACCTCACCGCTGGTTTCCGGTGCCAGTGTCAAAACAACTTCAGTGGCATCAATATCGGTTTCAATACGCGGCTGGCCTTTTGATACGCCTTCTTCGCGCACCACGCCATTCAGTTTGCCGAGGAATTCGACTTCTGATTCTGTGTTCCAACCGATACCTTTGCCACCATTACCAAGCTTGGCCAGCAATGGTCCAACGGACGTGAACTTTTTATAAAGAGCGGGGTAATCGCGCTCCACTTCCACCAGATTGGGCATGGTTTTACCGGGTATGGGATCACATTCACCCTTGCGCCAGTCCTTGACACCCAAAGGCTGGGCAAGTTCGCCCGGCGTATCGTGCAAAATGGGAACAGTTACCAGATCGGTTTCAACACCCAGATGTCCCTCGCAAAGCTCTGAAAAGCGCTTCGCTAGTCCTTTGAAAATATCCCAGTCCGAGCGGCTTTCCCACGCCGGGTCCACAGCTTTTGACAAAGGATGAATGAACGGATGCATGTCAGAGGTATTGAGATCGTTTTTCTCATACCAGGTAGCAGTTGGCATCACGATGTCGGAATAAACCGCCGTGGTCGACATGCGAAAATCAAGCGTCACCACCAGATCAAGCTTGCCTTCAGGTGCAATGGCATGCCATTTGACCTCTGATGGCTTGCCAAAGCCTGAGGCCACAACATCCTCGCTCATCAGACCGTTCTGTGCACCCAGAAGATGCTTGAGCATATATTCATGGCCCTTGCCAGATGAGCCCAGCAGGTTCGAGCGCCAGATAAACAGATTACGTGGAAAATTATCTGGATGATCGGGATCCTCACAAGAAAAGTTCAGATCGCCCGACTTGAGCCGGTCAACGACATATTCTGACGTGGATTTTTTTACTTTTTTGGCCTTGGCCGCAAGTCTCAGGGGATTTTCCTGCAACTGTGGCGCTGATGGCAGCCAGCCCATGCGTTCAGAACGCACATTGCAATCAATAAGCGAATAATCTTCCCATTTTTTCTTGTCCGCCAGCGGTGAGAGCACTTCGTCAACACCGAGTTTTTCATACCGCCACTGATTGGAGTGATTGTAGAAAAACGAGGTTGAGTTCATCTGGCGCGGTGGCCGGTTCCAGTCGAGCCCGAATGCCAGCGGTAACCAGCCGGTCTGCGGGCGCAGTTTTTCCTGACCGACATAATGCGCCCAGCCGCCACCTGATTGACCAATACAGCCGCACATGATCAGGAGGTTGATAATGCCGCGATAGGTCATATCCATATGGTACCAGTGATTGATGGCAGCACCGAGAATGACCATGGAGCGACCATGGGTCTTGTCCGCATTATCAGCAAATTCACGCGCCACCTGAATAACCTTTGAGCGATGAACCCCGGTTATTTTTTCCTGCCAGGCTGGTGTATAAGGCACATCATCATCGAAATCAGCGGCGACATTGCCGCCGCCCAATCCGCGATCAATGGCATAGTTTGCCGCCATCAGGTCATAGACAGTAGCAACGTAGGCTGTCTTTTTGCCCTTGAGCTGAATTTTGCGCACCGGCACATTGCGCACCTGAATGCTGTCATGATTGGTGTGGGTGAACAATCCGGT
>CAZVAZ010000176.1:0-2852 GCA_964625235.1 uncultured Hyphomicrobiales bacterium | reverse complement strand
CCGGCACATTGCGCACCTGAATGCTGTCATGATTGGTGTGGGTGAACAATCCGGTTTCATGCGGCAGGTTGCCGAAATAAGGAAAGGCAACGGCCAGAACGTCATCGCGATCATCTATGCAAGACAGTTGCGGGGAAATATCTGCACCCGAAACACTGTCTTTTTCTTCCAGGTTCCATTTGCCTTTCTCGCCCCAGCGCGAACCGATGGTACCATTGGGCACACGCAGTTCCTTGCTGTTTTCATCATAGATAACCGACTTCCATTCGGCATTGTTCTTGACCTTCATATCTCCGGTTAAATCACAACTTCGCAACGTCCGGTCTGGCACAAAATGGTCACCTTTTTTCTCCAGCATCACCAGCATCGGCATGTCCGAATACTGACGGCAGTAGTTGGTGAAATATTCTGATTTACCGGTGAGGTGAAATTCCTTGAACACCACATGGCCCATGGCCATGGCCATGGCACTGTCAGTTCCCTGGCGCGGGTTAAGCCACAGGTCGGTGAGCTTGGCGACTTCGGAATAATCCGGTGTTACCGAAACCGTCTTGGTGCCCTTGTAGCGTACTTCGGTAAAAAAATGAGCATCAGGCGTGCGCGTTTGCGGCACGTTTGAACCCCATGCGATAATATACGACGAATTAAACCAGTCGGCCGATTCCGGCACATCGGTCTGTTCCCCCCAGGTCTGCGGCGACGATGGAGGCAGATCGCAATACCAGTCATAAAAACTGAGGCATACGCCACCCATCAACGACAGATATCTTGATCCAGCTGCATAGGAAACCATCGACATCGCCGGGATGGGCGAAAATCCCAAAACCCGGTCAGGCCCGTAGGTTTTTGCGGTGTAAATATTCGCCGCAGCGGTGATTTCATTTACCTCGTCCCAATCTGCGCGCACGAAACCGCCAAGGCCGCGAACCTTCTTATAGTCATTGGCTTTGACCGGGTCTGAAACAATACTGTCCCAGGCATCAACGGGATCACTGTGTATCTTTTTGGCCTCGCGCCAGAGTTTCAGCAGGCGCGAACGCACCAGCGGGTATTTCAACCGGGCCGCACTATAGAGATACCACGAATAACTCGCACCGCGTGCACATCCGCGCGGCTCGTGATTGGGCATGTCAGGCCGGGTGCGGGGATAATCCGTCTGCTGGGTTTCCCACGTCACCAGTCCGTTTTTGACATAGATTTTCCAGCTGCACGAACCAGTGCAGTTAACCCCGTGGGTGGAGCGCACGATTTTATCGTGCGCCCAGCGCCCGCGATAGGCTTTTTCCCAGGTGCGGCTTTCCGAAGTGGTAATACCGTGGCCGTCTGAGAATGTGTCTTCGACCTTGGAAAAATAGGTCAGGCGATCAATGAAATTGCTCATGGTGTGTTTCCTTGAGTTTTGCCGCGCTCCACATCATGCAGAAGGCTGCCGCGTTTTGTGTAGTAGTGCCAGGTGATGATGATGCAGGAAGCATAGAAGATCATGAAGGCAATCAGGGCAGCAGACGGACTGCCGGTTGCAGCAATCGATGTGCCGTATGACTTCGGTATGAAGAAGGCGCCATAAGCAGCGATCGCCGAGGTGAACCCGATGATGGCGGCAGCTTCTTTATCTGCCTGGCGGATCTGCTCGGCTTGGCTCAGACCCGTCATCAGGCGGCCAACTTCCAGCCGCATAATTACCGGGATCATCTGGAAGGTCGATGCATTGCCCACACCTGTTGCAAAGAACAGGATCATGAACATGGCGAAGAAACCCCAGAATGCTCCGGGTTGATCTTTGGTGGCGAGGAAGTAAAGCACACCCCCAACCGCACCAATCATCACAACGAAAGTCCACAAAGTCACACGACCACCGCCATATTTATCAGACATCCAACCGGTAGCCGCGCGCGAAAGTGCACCCACCAGAGGACCGAGAAAGACATACTTGAGCGAGTTCGCATCCGGGAACATCAGTTTCGACAACAAGGGAAAGCCTGCAGAATATCCGATGAATGAGCCAAAAGTACCCGTGTAAAGCCAACACATAATCCAGTTGTGCTTGCGTGTGAAGATAACCGATTGCTCCTTGAAAGAAGCCTTGGCGTCAGCAATATCATTCATGCCAAACCAGGCTGCTATCGTTGTCAGAATAAGGAACGGCACCCAGATAAACCCGGCGTTCTGCAACCATAATTGCGTGCCATCACTGGTTGTTTGCGGCTCGCCACCCATTACACCAAACACTCCCGCTGTAATCACCAGCGGTACGGTGAACTGCATAACGCTGACACCGGCATTGCCAAAACCTGCATTGAATGCAAGTGCACTGCCCTTTTCTTTTTTCGGAAAGAAGAAGGTGATATTGGCCATGGAAGAGGCGAAGTTCCCGCCGCCCAACCCGCACAGAAGTGCTAGCACCAGGAACATGGCATAAGGCGTGCCGGGATCCTGTACTGCATAGCCGATGCCAAAGGCTGGAATGAGCAAAGACGCTGTTGTCAGGGTTGTCCATAGACGCCCACCAAAAATCGGCACCATGAACGAATAGAATATTCTCAGCGTTGCCCCCGACAGTCCCGGCAAAGCCGCCAGCCAGAACAATTGGTCGGAAGTATAATTGAAGCCTATGGACGGCAGTTTGGCAACGACCACACTCCATACCAGCCACACGGAAAACGCCAGCAGCAGGCACGGTATGGAAATCCACAGGTTGCGCCGGGCAATTTTCCTGCCCGTCTCGTCCCAGAACTTGTCATCATCAGGCCGCCAGTCTTCGATGATCGGCCCCATGGCTTCGCCATGTTCGGCGGGTACGTGAATTTCGCCATTTCGGGCAGTTGCGGCAACTCGCGCATTCCTTCCGGCAG
>CAZVAZ010000175.1:0-5475 GCA_964625235.1 uncultured Hyphomicrobiales bacterium | reverse complement strand
CCCGCAAGGCATCAAAGTCACCATAGTGATCAAGATGTTCGGGATCGATGTTGGTGACAATAGCAATTTCGGCTGGCAATTTAACGAAGGTGCCATCTGATTCATCCGCCTCCACCACCATCCATTCGCCCTCACCCAGCCGCGCATTGGTGCCATAGGCATTGATGATGCCGCCATTAATAACGGTGGGATCGAGATTGGCTGTATCAAACATTGCCGCCACCATGCTCGTAGTGGTTGTTTTGCCATGGGTGCCACCAACAGCCACACTGGATTTGAGGCGCATCAATTCAGCCAGCATCTCGGCGCGGCGTACTACGGGCAGAAACCGTGCCCGCGCGGCTACAACTTCCGGGTTATCACTTTTGACAGCTGACGAGGCGACAATGACACTGGCATTTTCGATGTTTTCCGCTTCATGGCCAATCACTATTGAAATACCCAAAGCCCTCAAACGGTCAACATTGGCATTCTGGCTCAAATCCGAACCTTGTACGGTGAACCCGAGATTGTGCATGACTTCCGCAATTCCACTCATGCCAATCCCGCCAATGCCAATGAAATGTATCGGCCCGACTTCCTGCGAAAGCCTCATTGCTTGCCCTCTTGAATATGTGCGATTTCTTCAACTGCATCAGCCAGTAGCATAGTCGCATCAGGCTTGCCAATTTTATGTGCCGCGTGTGCAGCTGCAACCAGCAGATCAGGTTCATTCATAAATTTTCCCAGCAATTTTGCTACCCGATCCGGTTTGAGTTCTGATTGTTCAACCACCCAGGCACCGCCATGGGCTTCAAGTGAGCGGGCATTTTCACGTTGATCATTATCCAGCGAACCAGGCAGGGGAACCAGAACCGCGGGACATCCGATGACGGTTAATTCACTCAGCGTTGACGCTCCTGAGCGGGCTATCACAAGGTGGGAGTTGGCCATACGTTCAGGAAGGTTGGAGAAAAAAGCAGCAACTTCGACATCAATGCCTGCATCACTATAGGCGGTTTTGACTTTATCAATATCTTCTTGCCGGCACTGTTGCGTGACTTTAAGGCGTTTTTTTGTCATTTCCGGCAACAGCTCTAACGCTGCTGGCATGACTTCGCCAAAGATACTCGCGCCCTGACTGCCGCCAAAAATCAGCAACCTGAATTCCTCAACCCCAAACGCTGGCGTGTAAGGCGAGGTGCGCAATTCCAGCACCTGCTGACGCACCGGATTGCCGGTGGTGATGATGCGCAGTTTTGCTTTATCAGGCGCTTTTTGTGTCACCTCGAAACTTGTTGCCAGAACAGTTGCAAACCGGGAGAGAAACCTGTTTGCCCGCCCCATTACGGCATTTTGTTCATGCAGACAGGTTGGCAGACCCAAAAGTCGGGCCGCTACCATCGGTGGTAAGGATGGGTAGCCGCCAAATCCGGCAACCGCACAGAAAGAAGAATTTTTAAAGGTTTTCCGCGCCTTGAGTACGCCCGATACTATCTCCCTAATCCCGCTCAATGCTTTAAGGGGTGAGCGAAGTGATAAGGTAGATGAAGGAATTTGCACCACCTCATCGCAGGGAAACGTACCGCCAAATCTTAATCCACGTTCATCTGTCAGCAGAACAATACGATGTCCCCGGCGTTTAAGTTCCGCACTCAATGCCTGCGCCGGAAAAAGATGACCGCCGGTACCACCAGCACAGATGGCAAATTGAGCGGCAACGTTGCTTTCACCCGACATTAACGTGGCGCCCCTTCCAGCGCCAGGCCTCCCCCGCTCTCATATGACATGCCGAACCGCTGTCCGGGACGCTTGCGCGTGAGCGCCAGTACGAAGCCCATGGCGATGGCCACCGAGATAAGGGAAGAACCACCGTAAGAAATGAACGGCAGTGTCATGCCCTTGGCGGGCAACAGCGACAGATTTACCGCCATATTTATCAAAGCCTGAAGACCAAACATGGAAACCAGACCGAGCGTTGCCAGACGAATAAAAGGATCGCTCTCGCTAAAACAGCGCGACAGCCCGCGAAAAACGATAAAGGCAAAGATCAGCACCAGCAGCAGACTGGCAATAATACCAAATTCTTCCGCCGCTACCGAAAAGATAAAATCACTGTGTGCATCAGGCAGGTTTCGTTTAATCTGGCCTTCTCCGGGGCCTAAGCCAAACCATCCGCCGCGGATAAATGATTCTAACGCCAGCCCCACCTGGTAATTATCACCGATGGTAGGATCAAGAAACTGATCAATTCGCCGGCTTACATGAGGCAGCATATAGTAAGCTGTGAAAATCCCGGCAACACCCAGCCCCACCAGAACCGGTATCCACAGCCACGATATGCCGGTCATGAAAAACATCATGATCCAGACAGTGGTGGCCAGAAGTGTCTGTCCAAAATCCGGCTGCATCAGCAGCAGGCCGGTAAAAATCAAAAAGATAATTGTGGCCAGCAAACGACCAGGAACTTCAGGCTGGCGTATATTTTCCGCAAACAGCCAGGCACTCAGCACAACAAATCCGGGCTTGACGATTTCCGAAGGTTGCAGGGCAAACCCGCCGATGAATAGCCATCGCGTTGCCCCTTTTACCTCATCACCGATAACCAGCGTCAGCACCATAAAAGCAAAACCCACCACCACTATTGCCAGTGACAGTCGGCGCAATATCTTGGCGTTCAACATTGAACAGAGAAACATCAAACCCAGTGCCGGGACGGCAAAAAGTATCTGCCTGTAGACAAAATGAAAATCGCTTAAACCAAGACGTTGCGCTACCGGCGGACTTGCCGCCATCGCCATCAAAATACCGGTAATCAGCAAAACAATGAGGGCGCTGAACATCCATCTGTCAACGGTCCACCACCACGATGATATGTGGCTTTTTTCATTACGATTGAACATTATGTATTCCCTACTTCGGTCATCTTCACCCCTTCAATATCAGCCACCGCCTGGCGAAAAGCGTCACCACGCAATTCAAATCTGCGATATTGATCAAAAGAGGCGCACGCCGGTGCCAACAACACAGTTGCTGTATCGTCCGGCTTGTCAAAATTTGCAGCAACATCGCGAGCGGCTGCTTTAACGGCATTTTCCATGGTGGCGGAAATCTCAAATTCAACGTCGCCACCAAGCGTGCGGGCAAACTGTTCAGCCGCATCACCAATCAGATAGGCTTTTGTGATTTTATCAAAAAACGGTCGTAAATTTTCGATGCCGCCTTCTTTGGCCAGACCACCGGCAATCCAGTATATATTATCAAATGTCGCCAGTGCGCGAGCGGCTGCATCGGCGTTGGTGGCCTTGGTATCATTGATGAAGGTTACACCACCCATGGTCCCCACCCGCTCCATTCTGTGGGCAAGGCCGGGGAAGGTTTTAAAAGCTTCGACAATCACTTCTTGGCTCAACCCCAAAGCGCGCGCCGCTGCAAAAACCGCAGCGGCATTTTGCCAGTTGTGAACGCCTTTTAAAGCTGGCGCAAACTCAAGATCAGCGACAACCACAGGTAAATTGCCCGATGCATCGTAAAGTTTTGCATCTTTTGCAAACAGACCGGTGTCCAACTCTTCCACGCAGGAAATCGGCACCGCCTGAACCTCAGAAGAAAGCATAGTCGAAATATCCCGCGAAAACTGATCATCAACGCCAATCACCGCCACATCACCAGGCCCCTGCCCGGCGAAAATGCGCGCTTTGACGCATGCATAACCCTCCATTGAGCCATGCCGGTCTATATGATCGTAAGAAAGGTTTAACAGGATGGAAACACGCGGACAAAGAGTTGGGGTTAAATCGAGCTGATAGGAAGAAAACTCCACCACCAGAGCCTGATTTGGCCCCGGCAGGTCAAATTCAAGCACCGGTTTGCCGATATTGCCGCCAATCTGCACGATCATGCCGCCGTGTTGCAGCACATGGCCAAGCAGGGCCGTAGTGGTGGATTTGCCGTTTGTGCCGGTAATGGCAACAAGATTTGCATCCGGCGAATGCCGAGCCAGTTCACGCACAAGTATCTCAGTATCGCCAATGATCTCCACACCGTTTTTATGCGCCAGTCCAACAACCCAGTGCGGTTCGGGATGGGTAAATGGCACGCCGGGGCTTAAAACAAGCGCATCAATTTCAGCCCAGTCAGCTTGTCTGAGGTCAGAAATATTGATGCCTTTATTGCTCGCAGCTTCACGCGAAACAGCATTATCATCAAAGGCCAATACAGTGGCCTGTGCAGCTTGCAGGGAAGCGATGGTGGCCAGCCCGGTCAGCCCAAGACCAAACACAGCAATGTTTTTGCCGGCAAATGTCGTTGCCGCAATCATGGGCGCTCACCTCAATTTGAGAGTGGCAAGACCGGCAAGCGCCAGAACCACGGAAATAATCCAGAAACGGATAACGATAGTGGCTTCAGCCCAGCCCTTTTGCTCAAAATGGTGATGCAGCGGTGCCATGCGGAAAACCCTTTTTCCCGTCAGCTTGTAGGAAACCACCTGAACAATGACGGAGATGGTTTCCAACACAAACAACCCGCCGATAATGGCCAGAACAATTTCATGTTTGGAGGCAACCGCTATGGCACCAAGAGCGCCACCAAGGGCCAAAGACCCGGTATCGCCCATGAATATCATCGCCGGTGGAGCATTGAACCACAAAAAACCCAGACCGGCACCAAGCACAGCCCCGCAGAAAACCGCTAACTCGCCGGTGCCGACCACATAATGAATTTGCAGGTAATCGGCAAAAATTGCGTTTCCGGTAAGATAGGCAATCACGCCAAAACTGGCTGATGCAATCATAACCGGCACAATGGCCAGACCATCGAGCCCATCGGTCAGATTAACCGAATTACCCGAACCAACAATCACAAAAGCTCCAAACAGGATGAAAAACCAACCGAGATCGACAATGAAGTTTTTGAAAAATGGAAACGTCAATGAAGATGAGAAGGGTTGATCGCCCGCCTGCATAATCAGATAAACCGCGATTATCGCCACGACGGTTTCGATTAAAAATTTCACCCGGCCTGAAAACCCGTTGGAAGTTGAACGCGTAACTTTGAGGTAATCATCATAAAATCCGATGGCTCCAAAAGCCAGCGTCACCCCAAGCACGACCCAGACATAGATATTGGAAAGGTTGCCCCACAGCAATGTGGCGGTGGCGATACCAAACAGGATCATCAGACCGCCCATTGTCGGCGTTCCCTGTTTTTCAACGATATGACGTTTTGGCCCGTCTTCACGGATCGGCTGACCTTTGCCCTGGCGCACTTTCAGAGCCTTGATAATCCGCGGGCCGAACAAAAACACCATCAGCAGTGCCGTAATCGTGGCCCCACCGGTACGAAAGGTAATATATCTGAAAACATTCAGCGCCGGCACCTGATCCGACAATTCAAGCATTAAATAATAAAGCATGGCTCCCCTGAGGTCTCACTTTCTTAACCCTAACAAAAATATAACTACCTGAAATACGTCAACAAAGCGTCTACAAGCGG
>CAZVAZ010000174.1:0-5513 GCA_964625235.1 uncultured Hyphomicrobiales bacterium | reverse complement strand
AAATTTGACGGTCTTGGCAATGGTCCAACAGAATATCGTGCTGAAGATCATCAGTGCTTTAAAGATGTTCTGGTTGTGCGTGGTAACGAAAACCCCACTTCCCAGTTTGACCTTCTCGAAGTTGTTGAAGTAACTCCGCGTGCTCAAGTTGAGTATGATGCTTCAATCATGGGTGGAAACTTAGGCCCGGTTAACTCCAAGCCTTGTTAAAACTATCACAATGAAATGACCAGGCCGTCCTTGACTTTATATACAGGACGGCCTGTTTTCTGCTAACAAACAAATTTATGTTTGGCCGGGGTGGCAAAGGCAATGGATGCGATATTTCTGCAATTTTTAAACGGTCTCGATAAGGGCGGTGCTTATGCGCTGATTGCCTTGGGACTGACGCTGGCATTTGGTACTTTGGGCGTGGTTAATTTCGCCCATGGCGCCTTGTTCATGCTGGGGGCTTTTTGTGCGGTTGCGTTTAATCGTCTGGTCAGCCTGCAACAAGTCATTCTCGATCCGGTAAACAAAACCGCCTGGGGCACGCCAGTTGAAATAAAAACGCCTTATGTGGTTATATGGTTCGGGGATTTTGGCGTATTTCTTATCAACTATTCCGTACCACTTTCCGTGCTTGTCACCATTCCGGTAATGCTGCTGGTTGGCATCATCATGGAACGCGGTCTCATCAGGCATTTCTATAACCGCCCCCATGCCGACCAGATTCTGGTTACCTTCGGACTGGCCATTGTACTCGAAGAAATCGTCAAACATTATTTTGGCGCCAATCCAATACCGCAATCCGCTCCTGATATTGTCTCGGGCGGTGCCAATATAGGCCTTTGGATCGGCTTGGGCGAAAGCGTTGTTTATCCCTGGTGGCGATTGGTATATTTCGGATTTTCCGCAGTCGTAATCTTTGCGGTGTTTTCCTTTTTGCAATTCACCACCTACGGCATGGTTGTGCGAGCGGGCATGTATGACCGCGATACAGTAGGCCTGCTGGGCATCAATATTCAAAGGCGTTTTACGGTCATTTTCGGCCTTGCAGCCGTGGTTGCCGGTGTCGCCGGTGCCATGTATACGCCAATTAACCCCCCGGATTATGCCATTGGCATGCAGTTTCTGGTGCTTTCGTTCGTCGTGGTTGTTGTCGGTGGAATGGGCTCGCTTGGCGGCGCTGTTGCCGCAGGCTTTCTTCTTGGCGTATTGCAGTCATTTGCCTCGCTGAATGAAATCCAAAGCCTCATTCCCGGCCTGGACCAGATTATTATTTATCTTGTCGCCGTCATTATTCTGCTGACCCTGCCCCGAGGCCTGCTCGGCCGCAAGGGCGTGATGGAGGATTGATAAGATGTCAGGTAAAACCGCCCGCAACGACTGGTTGTTGCTGATCATATTTTCCATAGCCGTGCTTACCGCACCAATCACCCTTGAGCCGTTTGGTGCGGGCTATCCTGATTTGTTGCAGAAATTCGCAATTTTTGGAATTTTTGCCATTGGCTTCAACATATTGTTTGGCCTCACCGGCTATTTGTCATTTGGCCATGCAGCCTTCCTGGGAGTTGGATCTTATTCTGCCGTATGGATGTTTAAACTGTTCACAATGAATGCAATCCCTGCTGTTTTGTTTTCTCTCATAACAGCGGGATTATTTGCTCTGGTGATCGGTTATGTCTCCTTGCGCCGCTCAGGCATTTACTTTTCCATTATCACCCTGGCCTTCGCCCAGATGTCATACAATCTGGCTTATTCGGTTTTAAGCCCGATAACCAATGGTGAAACCGGCCTGCAGGTGCGTCAACTGGCCCCTGCCGATCGCGGGCCTGACTATGTTCTCAAACTGGTGGATGAAGATTTGCGCTGGATTGATCAGGCTTTTGGCATTGTTGAAAATGGCGTGCCGATTACCAATCTGTTTGGTATTAAAATGAGTGGTTATCCGGGTTTTTACTTCTGCGCTGTATTGTTGATAATTGGATTTTTTATCGCAATGCGCATTTCACGTTCAAATTTCGGCATGATGTTAAGGGCCATCAAATCCAATCAGAACCGTTTGAATTATACCGGCATCAACACGCGACCCTATCTGCTGACGGCATTTGTGATTTCCGGCATGTATGCCGGATTGGCTGGCTCTTTAATGGCGGTCACCGATCCGCTTGCCGGTGCCGAGCGCATGCAGTGGACGGCGTCAGGAGAAGTTGTGTTAATGACCATTCTGGGTGGTGCCGGAACTTTGCTGGGTCCGTTCCTGGGTGCTGCGCTGGTCAAGTATTTCGAAAATATATTCTCAGCCATTAACGAAAATATTCTGATGGATTTGTTCTCGTTTTTGCCTGAAACTCTTCAAAATATATTCGTCACAGTTTCCAGCCTGTTTGTTGGCCCCGGCTGGCCTTTGACCATGGGACTTTTGTTCATGTTCATTGTAATTTTTGTACCCGGTGGTTTGATGCAGGGATTTTCAAAGATTGGCGGCCTTTTTACAGGCGGAAAGAAAAGCCAGTCTAAATCGGAAAAACCTCAAGCCAATGATGTGGACACGTAAAGATGGCTATTTTGGAAGTTGCAGACGTCAACAAGAATTTCGGTGGCCTGCGGGCTTTGCATTCGCTCAATCTTGAGGTTGAAGAAGGCACCGTACACGCAATCATCGGGCCAAATGGTGCGGGTAAATCCACCTTGCTCAATTGTTTTGTTGGCCGTTTGACGCCGGATTCCGGCTCCGTCATGTTCAATGGAAAATCCCTGTTGGGATTGAAACCTCATGAAATCAACCAGGCCGGTGTCGCCCGGGTGTTTCAGACACCGGAAATTTTTGAAGATCTGAGTTTACTCGATAACGTTGTGATCCCCGCACTCGCCAAAGCAGATGGCGCCTTCAAGATGAACTTGTGGCAGGCGGCCAGAAACCGTTCTGAAGTGCACGATGAAGCCGAGAGCATACTTGAAGATGTTGGCCTGGCGGATCAGAAAAGTATAATCTGTTCAAGTCTGTCACGCGGTGACAAGCGCCGGTTGGAGATGGCCATGTGCCTTATTCAACACCCTAAATTATTGCTGCTGGATGAACCAACGGCTGGCATGTCGAGACCTGATACCAACAACACCGTTGATTTACTCAAGAAAATCGGCGAGCGCGGTATTACCAAGATTATTATCGAACACGATATGAATGTGGTGTTTTCACTGGCAACAACAATCTCTGTATTGGCGCGCGGCACGATTATTGCCAGCGGCACACCTGATGAAATCAAAGGTGATCCCAAAGTCAGGGAAGCTTATCTGGGTAGTACTGAGCTATGAGCGATAAACCGTATTTTTCCGTGCAGGATATCCATTCGTACTATGGCGAAAGCTATATTGTTCAAGGCATAAGCTTTGATCTGAAGGAAGGCGAAATCCTTGCTCTGCTGGGCCGTAACGGTGCAGGCAAAACCTCAACCTTGCGCACAATTGCGCGCATGGAAGACCCTTCCCTCAACCAGGGTGAGATATGGATGGACGGCCATGCCCTGCATGACATGCCCTCTTTTGAAGCCGCCCGCCTGGGTGTGGCCCTGGTGCAGGAAGACCGTTGTATTATTGGCGGGTTGAGTGTTGAGGAAAATCTCAAACTGGCGCAGATTGCCGAGCCCATCGGCTGGTCGCTGGAAAAAATTTACGATCATTTTCCCCGCCTCGCTGAGCGCCGCCAGCAGGAAGGCACCACTTTATCCGGTGGCGAGCAGCAAATGCTGGCCGTTGCCCGCGCTCTCGCCCGCGATATCAAGCTGCTGTTGCTTGATGAACCTTATGAAGGCCTTGCCCCGATTATTGTCCAGGAAATAGAACGCATATTGCAAGATATCAAGAAATTGGGAATTACCACAATACTGGTGGAACAAAATGCCGTCGCCGCGCTCAGGCTTGCGGATAAGGCCATCATTCTTGATACCGGGGAAATTGTCTTTCGCGGCACCGCACAGGAGATGCTGGACAGCGAAGAACTGCGCAACGAATACCTGGCGATTTAGGACGATGACCCTGTCATCTCAATATCAGGCTTTTGCCCAATACAACCAGACAATGAACCAGCGCATTTACGAGATTTGTGCTCGAATTCCTGACGAGATAAGAAAACAGGATAGCGGTGCCTATTTCAAATCCATTCACGGCACACTCGATCATATTCTCCTCGGTGACCGGGCTTGGATGAACCGGCTGGCCACCAAAGATTACCCGTTGGTGAAAATTGGCTGCGAACTTTTTGCTGATTTCGAAGAAATGGCAAAAGCCCGGATAGACCTTGATGGTGACATTTGCCAATGGACGCAAACGTTGAGCGAAGACCGGCTGTCAACGGACATGACCTGGACTGCATCGCTTGATGGTGTTGCGCGCACCCAGCCGGTGTGGCTGCTGGTCTCCCAGATTTTCAACCACCAAACCCATCATCGCGGCCAGTTAAGCACGTTGCTCAATCAGGTGGGCCATGACGTCGGCATCACAGATTTGCCGCGCCTGGTGATGTAATTACTGAAAACGTGACAGACGATAAGGTGTGAGCAAATCAGATTGTCTGTTGGCCAGTATTTCTTCCGATGCCAGCCTGCCAACGATCGGTGCCAGCGTAATGCCACTGTGCATGGTGGCAAGATAAAGCCCTTCGATGCCGGAAGTACGACCGATTACCGGAAAACCATCTGCTGGAATAGGGCGATTGCCCACATAGATATTTTCAATCTCAATGTGCTCCAGACCGGGCACCCTGTGCCGGAGCCGTTCCAGTATTTTGGCGGCACTCTTTGAGGGATCGTCACCAATTTCACCGCCAACGAAACTTTCCGCGAAAATCACTGACCCATCCACATCCTGGCGAAAATGCACATCAGGCGAAAGAATGACCCTTGATATCAACGGCTCCGCCTGTGTGGTGCGCACAATAATACTGTAGGAATTGTCCATGGGCAGGCCAATCCCGGCGCGTGCCAGAAGGTCGTGGCTCCATACCCCGGCAGCAACGACAACATCATCAGCGGCAATCTCGCCAAATGGTGTGACAACGCCGGTAACACGGCTATTCTGCATCAACAATCGTTTGACGCCGCAACCATAGATCATTCTGGCGCCGTGCCGGGCTGCCGTTTGCAGCAAAACCCTGGTGGCCCCGACAGGGTCTATGGCTCCTTCGTCGAGGGCGAGAAGGCAATCGCCGTCAGGTGGTCTGAGGGCGGGTTCAAGGGTTGAGAATTCAACAGGATCAATCATTTTCACGCGATAACCAAGCTCTTTTAAGGCCTTGGCCCGGCCCATCTGTTCCGCGTTGCTGTCTCCCCAGCTCAGGCTTCCCCCCCAGCGGACCTTGAAGTCAGCATGATCAATTTCTTTTTCGAGGATATGCCAGGCAGCGATGCTTGCCATTCTGAGTGCGAAAAATTCGGGTGTTTCGGTAAAATGAGCATTGATCCAGGCAAAAGATTTGGCTGTGGCACCACTCGCCGGGGCTGATTTTTCAATCACTGTCACATCAGCCCCGTTGG
>CAZVAZ010000173.1:0-5553 GCA_964625235.1 uncultured Hyphomicrobiales bacterium | reverse complement strand
GGAAATCCCCGCTGGCATTGTTGAACACCAATATCTGGTGACTGAAAAATCCGACCTTATTCCTGACAACCTGCCCGCGTTGCGCGACCCCGATGGCAATTATTATGTCAAGCCTGAACCCGGTGCGCTGGCCATTGGCGGCTGGGAAAGCCGGACGCTTGCCGTTGATGCCAAAGACGGCTTTGCCTGGAAAAACGAGCGGTTTTTATTCGACAGCAATCTTGAACGCCTTGAGGAATTTTTTGCACCAGCGCTTAAACGCCTGCCGGTTCTCAATGAGCTTGGTATCCGCACCATCATCAATGGCCCTATTCCGATTTCGCCTGATGGAGAACCGGTGATGGGACCGGTGCCGGGTTTCAGCAATTTCTATGCAGCCTGCGCCTTTACCTCAGGCATTGCCGCATCAGGCGGGGCGGGCAAGGCCATGGCCAACTGGATCATGCACGACGATCCCGGCTATGACCTGTGGGCTTTTGACATTCGCCGCTTTGGCGCGTTGCAGGCGGGCAGCAAGTTTTTGCATGAGCGCGCGGTTGAGGCCTATGGCAAATATTATCATATTCACTGGCCCGGTGAGGAAATGGCAAGCGCGCGTGGCGTGCGTCGCAGCCCGCTCTATCAAACCCTGAAACAACAAGGAGCAGTGTTTGGCTCAAAATTCGGCTGGGAACGCGCCAACTGGTTTGCCCATGGTGATATACCCCAAGTCGACGTGCTGGGCTTTGAGCGACCGCAACAAGACATCACCATTGGCCGTGAACACAAAGCGGCACGGACACGTGTCGTGCTGATTGATATGTCGTCTTTCACAAAGTTCGAAATCAGCGGTCCTGATGCATGCGCGTTTCTGCAATACCTCTGCGTTGCCAATGTGGATAAGGAGATTGGAAGCGGCACCTACACACAACTGTGCAATGAACGCGGCGGCATTGAGGCCGATGTCACTATCATCCGGCGCTCTGAAAACTGCTTCTGGCTGATCACCGGTTCGGGCTTTGGCGTTCGCGACCGGCACTGGATTGAAAGCAATCTTAAACACAACGTCAAGATACGCGATATCACCTCAGCTTACGGCGTCATAAATCTTGCCGGTCCGCTGGCGCGCAAAGTGCTTGAAAAAGTCTGTGATGACGATGTTGCCCATGAAGCATTCAGCTTTATGACTGCAAAAGACATCCGCATCGGCTATGCCCCGGCTGTTGCCTTTCGTGTCACTTACATTGGCGAGTTGGGTTGGGAGCTATATATCCCAACGGAATATATGCAGTATGTATACGAGACCTTGCAGGAGGCAGGGGCGGAATTTGACATAACCAACGTCGGCTACCGCGCCATTGACAGCTTGAGAATGGAGAAGAAATTCCTCGCCTGGGGTGTTGATATCACGCCTGATTACAACCCTCTCGAAGCCGGGCTGAACTTCCTGATTGACTGGAGCAAGGGGAATTTTATCGGGCGCGAGGCTTTGGCTAAAATCCGTGACGAAGGCGTACAACAAAAACTTGTGTGTCTGGCGCTTGACGACCCCCTGCCGGTCTTCGGCGGTGAGGCAATTTTTGTTGACGGCAAGGCTGTCGCCCAGTCCACCAGCGGTAATTTCGGCTACACTATCGGCAAAAGCCTGGTGCTGGCCTATCTGCCGGTTGAGCATATGGACGCAAAATATTTCACCATTGATGCCTTTGGTAAACGCAGTTCAGCCACGCTGATCAAGGGGTGTGCCTATGATGTCAGGCGGCAAAAAATACTGTGTTAAGCGCCAGACTATATTGAAAACATTTCTATAAGTGTTTGTGAAACGGCCAGTCTCGTTTTCTCGGGAGCAGTGCCAAGCCTTTTGACCAGCCGGGATTTATCAACTGTGTGCAACTGGTCAAGGGCCACTTGCCCGTTTTTACCTTGAAAACGTATATTTACGCGAGAAGGAATTGAACGCCCCCCCGTGGTCATTGGCGCGATAATAATTGTGCGCAACCACGTATTTATCTCATTGGGGGAAATGACAAGGCAGGAACGGGTTTTCTGGAATTCGGAGCCTCGAGTTGGATTGAGCGTTACAAGCCATATCTCAAAACGATTTACCGCTCCTACCACTGCCACTCTTTTTCATCCCATTGCGAGTCAATTTCATCGCTCATCAAGGAGTGATCATCTCCGGCCTCGGCCATACTTTGGAACGCATCCGCCCATCCTGAACGCACGGCTTGTGCCGGAGCAATGATGAGTTTGCCGTCTTTGACGTCCATCTCAACTTTTCCGTGCAGACCGCATTGTTCCAGAATTGGTTTGGGAATACGCACACCGTGCGAATTGCCAATACGAATAATATCCGCCTTCATGATGCATTTCCCTGGTTGATTTGTATCTACAATGTAATTACTTACAAATTAGTTGTCAAGTTGTGCCATACAGAATACATACCGATTCTCGTCAGATTTGAGAATCGACCGGAGCCGGCGAAATGAAAAGAGTAATGATTGTCGGCGGGCCTGGTTCTGGAAAAAGTACGCTGGCATTGCTGCTGGGTGAAAAAACCGGTCTCCCTGTTTTCCATATGGATCACATTCATTGGAAACCAGGCTGGGTTGAAAGAAGTGTAGATGAGAAAAACGCCATGTGCCACGAAGTCCACATTCTTGAAAAATGGATATTCGAAGGCAACCATTCGCGCACATTTCGCGAACGCATCCTCCGTACTGATACACTTGTCTGGCTCGACATACCCCTTTGGCTCAGATTAATTCGTGTTATTCGGCGGACAATAGTTGCCTACGGCAAAACGCGTCCTGATATGCAGGAAAACTGTCCGGAAAAGTTCTCTGGAAAGACCCTGTATTTTATCGCCTTCATCTGGCGAACGCGCCACAGCGCCCGGGCCAAATACCGGGAAATAGCCAATAATTCGCCTGCGCACCTGACCATCCATCATTTACGAAACTTAGCGGAAATTCGTCATTTTCTCAAATCTTTGCCTTGAGCGATTGAGGTTTGAAACGACTTAATGCACGTCCGCACTCATCAGTTTACCGCGCAGAGCTGCGGTTATCAGAGCTTTGGCCTGGTTGGAATTCCATTCAGCCGGGCCGATCATGCGGCCGAGTTCCATGCCGTCGCGATTGATCAGGATGGTTGTCGGCATGCCGAAAACATCGGCTTCACGGGTGACCTTGGCTGTTTTATCGATGTAAAGTTTCAGGTCTTTAATTTTTATCTCATCAAGAAACGCCTGGGCAACTTCGACGCCTTTGCGATCAATGCTGACGGCCACGACTTCAAATTCATCGCCGCCCATGGCAGCCTGCAGCTCATCGAGATCCGGCATTTCGCGGCGACAGGGTGCGCACCAGGTGGCCCACAGGTTGAGCAATACCACTTTGCCGCGCCAGTCGCTCAACGACAAGTCATTGCCGCCGGCGTCTTTGAATTTTAAATCAGCAAATTCTTTGGGCTCTTTGGCAACGACGAAAGTTATCATGGTGCCGGTGGAGAAGGGATTGACACCGGCCTGTTTGATCACTGATCCTTTGAGCTGGAAAGCGCTCGAAGCATTGCCATCACCACCCTTTTTACCGTATACCCCTGCATCAAGAGAAATTGCGGCAATCATTGCCATAACGGCAGCGATCACAATGGTGGTTTTTTTAATTTCCAGAAATTTCTTCATAATACATAACTCTAATTCAAACAGCCCATCAGGAACAAATCAATGAGCAACAAGATGTGGGGCAGCCGGTTTTCAAGCGGACCCGATGCCATCATGGAAGACATAAACGCATCGATAGATTTCGACAAGCGTTTATATGCCCAGGATATCCTTGGCTCCAAAGTTCATTGCCAGATGCTGGCTGCTACAGGCATCATAAGTTCTGATGATGGCGAAAAAATTGCACACGGTCTAGACACTATTCTGTCAGAAATCGAGGCTGGAAAATTTGAATTTTCGCGCGCGCTTGAAGATATTCATATGAATGTGGAATCGCGCCTGTCCGAACTTGTTGGCGATGCTGCCGGCAGGCTGCATACGGCACGTTCACGCAATGATCAGGTGGCGCTCGATTTCAGATTGTATGTGCGCGATACTGCCCTTGAATTCGAAACCGCCCTGCAGGCTCTGCAACTGGCGCTGGCACAAAAAGCGTTTGAATTTAATGATGCCCTGATGCCGGGCTTCACTCACCTGCAGACAGCTCAGCCAATCACTTTCGGCCATCATTGCCTCGCCTATGTGGAAATGTTTGGCCGCGATTGCAGCCGCATGCGCGATGCCCGCATCAGAATGAACGAATGCCCGCTGGGCGCTGCTGCACTGGCGGGAACTTCTTTCCCCATTGATCGCCACATGACGGCTGAACAATTGGGGTTCGACCAGCCCATGGCCAATTCCATGGATGCGGTTGCCAGCCGCGATTTTGTGCTGGAACTGCTGAGCGCGTCAGCCATAACGGCCGTCAACCTGTCGCGGCTGGCCGAAGAGATTGTTATCTGGTGCAGCGCGCCGTTCAAGTTTGTGGCACTCTCCGACAGCTTTTCCACCGGCTCATCAATCATGCCGCAAAAACGCAATCCTGATGCAGCCGAACTGGTGCGGGCAAAGGCCGGGCGTATTATCGGGGCATTGACCAGTCTGCTGGTTGTCATGAAGGGCCTGCCACTGACGTATTCCAAAGACATGCAGGAAGATAAAGAACAGGCCTTTGATGCCTTTGACAGCTTGAACTTAGGACTGGCTGCCATGGCGGGAATGATCAGGGATCTGGAACCACAGGTTGAAAATATGGAAAAATTCGCGGCAAGCGATTTTTCTACCGCGACGGACCTTGCCGACTGGCTGGTGCGTGTTGCCGGTTTACCTTTTCGCCAGGCCCACCATGTTACCGGGCAACTGGTGGCACTGGCCAGTGAACGCAACATCAAACTGGATGAAATACCGCTGGCAGACATGACCGGGGCCGAGGCGCGCATCTCGCAGGATATTTATAATGTGCTGAGTGCGAAAAATTCAGTTAACTCGCGCACCAGTTACGGCGGCACAGCGCCTGACAATGTCAAACAGCAGGCGTTAAGATGGCTTGACATTTTGCAGCCAAACAACGAAGTTTCTTGAGAACCGGCGCGACAGTGTAGTATGAAACATGGTGCCGGTAAAAATCACATGGTGGAGTTGAACGTGATGTCCAAGGTTAGAATTGCAATCGTTGCCGTCATGGTATCAATGCTCTTTGTGGGTGCCTGTGGTCGCCGCGGTGATCTTGAACCCCCGCCAGTGGCTGAGAACGATGAAAACGCTGAAAAAGTTGAACAAAAAACCTATTCAGGTAAAAAATTCATTCTTGATTCATTGATTTAAGCCTGCCCCATGCATCATTTTACCTATAAAAACGGCATCCTTCATGCTGAAAATGTGCCCGTGCCGGATATCGCCGCTCAGGTTGGAACCCCGTTTTATTGCTATTCAACCGCAACATTAGTGCGCCATTTCAAGGTTTTTGACGAACCGTTTGGCGATATCGACCATCTGACATGCTATGCCATGAAGGCCAATTCAAATCA
>CAZVAZ010000172.1:0-5609 GCA_964625235.1 uncultured Hyphomicrobiales bacterium | reverse complement strand
GCGCCAAACAGCGCCTTGGCCGCCACAATATGATCGCCGGATTTAACCTGGCACAGGATAGCCGCTGTTACCGCCGCCATGCCGGACGCGGTGGCGCGGCCATCTTGCGCACCTTCCAGCAGACACATGCGGGTTTCAAACATGCGCACGGTAGGGTTGGAATAACGCGAATAAATAAAACCTTCTTCGTCTCCGGTAAAACGCGCTTCGGCCTGTTCGGCGCTGTCATAGGAAAAGCCCGAGGTCAAATACAACGCTTCAGAGGTTTCACCAAATTCAGAGCGTAGCGTGCCGCCATGCACCAGTTCGGTTTGCAGACGGCGCGGGGGGGTAAGGGTGTCAATTGCCATGTAAAAATCGCCAAAAAAGGCGCCTCAAATAAAAAAACCGGCCTCGCACATAGCTTACAAGACCGGGATCGCGCCCACGGTCTTTTAGCAACTTATTTAACGTGGCTGCAAGCCGACCGGCCCAAATCACCACGAATTGATTCTTAGCTGATGCAGCAAGAGGCGTCAAGTATTCGAAGTTTTCGAACCACTTATAGATTTTTGAATATTTCTTCTTCCAGCGCACCGTTGGAAAAACATTCGATGCGGGTTTTGGTGAGTCCGGCGAAAACTCTGTAAGCTGTAAAAGTGACGTCGACGGTGGCGCGGGTTTTTTTTGGCTCAATGGATTGCAGTGAAATCCTCACGGTCAAAACCCCCTCGCTGACAGTGGAGGTTTCACTGGTTCCGCAATCAGCGTAGATGCTCGCCCGCTGCAAATTCCGCACCGCCACGATGGTACCATTTTCCTTGTCGCGGGTTTTAACCGGTATGCTGGCGGCGTCGAAAAAACTTGTCAGGTTTTTCCAGACATCCTCGCGCGATTTGTTATAGGTGCGGGCGTTGTCAATTTCCAGGGATACAGGAGCGGTGCTGCATCCGGTCAGCAAGGCGACAATGGCAAGGGCAAAGATGTATCTCATTTTCTTTTGGTGCTCCCTGTAGTTAGAGTTCTTCCCGGCGGGTAATGACTTCAGCCGTTTGATTAAAGAGGAATTTTCGCTCTTCTTCCGTTGGCGGTGCAGAGCGGCGGAATTCCTTGCCCACGTCAACACCGCGCTGAACGGCGGGACGAAGTTTTACCCGGTTGCGCCATTGGCCAACATTAGGAAATTCATCTAACGCCTGACCTAAGGGTTTGGCAATCAAAATCCACGGCCAGCAGATCATGTCAACGATGGAATAGGCCCCAAGAATATACTCCTGTCCTTCAAGTTTTCGCTCAAGAACGCCCAGACAGCGGTTATATTCATTGCCATACCGGCTTTTACTATAGTCCTCACCCTCAGGTGCATAATTGACAAAGTGGCTCAAGTTACCGGCACCCGGTCCCTGATTGCCCACCTGCCAGAACAACCACTCAAGACAGGTTTTCTGTCCCAATGGGGACGTGTCAATAAACCGGTTATATTTGGTGGCGAGATAAAACAATATCGCCCCGCTTTCAAACACGCTCACCGGCTCACCTTCAACATCATGATCAACAATAGCAGGCATGCGATTATTCGGGCTTATTTCAAGAAATTCCGGCTTAAACTGATCGCCCTTGCCGATGTTGACGGGAATAAGATTATAATCCAGTCCACATTCCTCCAGCATAATAGAAACCTTCCAGCCGTTAGGCGTGGGCCAATAGTAAAAATCAATCATGAGTGTTGTTCTCCTAAAGGCACAGCGACAACGCCGTCGGTGATAAATTTCTCAAGGTCTGCGTCGCTGAGCCCGATCTTTTTCAGCTCTTCCAAAGTGTGCTGCCCCAGCAAAGGTGCGCCATAACGCTGGGTTGGCGGGGTGGCTGAAAAAAGGGCGGCACCTCGCGCCTGTCTCAACGGGCCTGCCTCAGGATGTTCGTTTTCCATCAATACCTCATTGGCGACAATTTGCGGATGGTTGATGACTTCACTGCGGTGCAAGACCGGTGCACACGGCACATCCTCGGCCTCCAGCAGTTCGAGCCATTCCTCAGCCGTCCTGCCCAGCAAAATCTCCTGGGTCAGATCCAGGCGCTCATTGATATTATGATGGCGCAGAGCCGAGGTTTTAAAACGTTCATCATCCAGCCATTCAGGCTTGTCAAGCGCACGAGCCAAACCCTGCCATTCCTTATTCGATTGCACGGCGACCGAAATATAGCCGTTTTTGGTTTCATAGATAAGGTCGATGAAGCTCTGGGCTTTTTCCTGGGCAAATTCACGACCGACAAATGTCTGGCCCGACATGTCAGACGCCCACAAAAACGACACCACACTATCGAGCATGGAAAGCTGAACATGCTGGCCAACGCCCGAGCGCTCGCGCGACAACAACGCCGCCGTTATGGCTTGCGCTGCGGTAAAGCCCGTGAGCTTGTCAGGCAAGATGGTGCGCACCAGACGCGGACGCAAATCATCAGCACCGCCCTGAATGGAGCTAAGGCCCGATAACGCCTGCACCAGCGGATCATATACCGGCTTGTTGGCATAAGGTCCTTTGTGGCCAAAGCCTGAGATCGATACATAGATGATATCAGGAACAATCGCTCTGATTGCATCTTCGCCGACACCCATGCGATCTGTGACGCCGGGGCGGAAATTCTGCACAAACACGTCGGCATCTTTAACCAGCTCGAGCAGTAGTTTGACGCCGGATGCATCTTTCAGGTTAATTGCTATTGATTTTTTGTTGCGGTTGTTGTTGAGGAACGAAGCGGAAAAACCGCCATTCCGGCTGGAAACACCGCGGGTGTAATCGCCACCATTGGGGTTTTCAATCTTGAGCACTTCAGCACCCTGGTCAGCCAGTATATTGGTGGCCAGCGGACCCGATACCATCGAGGTTAAATCGATGATCTTATAGCCACTCAATGGTCCTGACATAGTATTTATCCTTTGAATTTCTATAGAGAGTTGTGTTCATCCGAACTCATCAAATCCGTCATTCCCGGGGACAGTAGTGGAACAGGCTCGAGGATGACAAAAAAGAGGGCTTCGATCCAATCACTTGCTCTTGAGCCTTACTGCGAATACAAAAGATGTTTGATTCGCAGATATAAAAACGGTGCCAGCAAAGAGATAAACAGTAATCTCACCACCTGAACGGTGGCAATGAACCCCACATCAAGGCCAAGGCCAAAGGCAATCAGGCTGTTTTCGGGCAGCCCTCCCGGTGCAAATGACATCACTCCCACCATCATTGGTAAATCGACAAAGTTAAACAGTAAATATGCCAGCAGAATAGACATTGCCAGCATCACGGCCACATGCCCCAGCGCCAGGACGATTGCCGTTTTGACGATGGCAAGGTTCTCGTTGATAAATCGCGCACCAATATAAGCACCGAGCAGGATTTGTGCCGCATTGATAAATTCCTGTGGCGGCTTGGCCGTGGTGAAACCGGCAAGATGGAGAAATGCACTGGCAAACAGCGGTCCGATGACATGCCCGGCAGGCAGTCCCATTTTATTCGCAACCACCACCCCGACAATGCCGGCGGCCACCAGCAGGGCGAAGTCATAAAGCGGCATGCTGAAGGTGCTGATCGAAACGTTCGATACATCAACCACATCAATGTCGAGAAAGATGCGCGCGAGAAGCGGCAGGCTGATAACCACAAAGGCGATGCGCAAAGCATGCGCCAGCGAAATCCGCTTGATGTCGATCCCGCTGTCATCAGCAAGCGTCGTCATGATCAGCAATCCGCCCGGCAGCGCACAGAAAAACGCCTGTTCGCGCGAAAAACCCGCCACCTTGCGGTAATACAACATGCCGAACAACCCGGCGGCAATGACATAGAACGGCACAAATATTGCTGTGCCGAAAATAGCACTGGTATTTTCGAAAAGCCTAGGCGTTACCGCACTGCCAATCAAAACCCCAAGGGTTGCGCGCATCGGAATATCAAAAAGCAGCCCGGGACGCGCAATCGGCAGCTTCAACATGGCAGCCGCCATGGCAGCGGCCATTGAGCCCAGCATATAGGGCAGGGGAATATACAAATACCCCGCCACGTAACCGCCAAGGCTGGCAATCAGCACACACAGGCCTATGCCTTTGATTTCCTGAATTGAAGAGGGCAAAACTGCTGAACCTCGGAGCGAATCACGATGAAGAGCCCATGGCGGGCGAAAGTCTATATAAGGACAAAACTCAATCAGTTGCAATCAAATGCCTTTGGTATTAAACAGCAGCGCTTAAGCGTTTTGCATCCACCTGGGGCATCAAATATTTCCGTATAAGCAGGACGGGCTCTAAGTAGGCCCCATCTCTGATTTTGGCATTTGTGATGACGATTAATTTTTGTGATACTGCGATAAATGCGACATGATTCAGAATTTTCCTAACAGACTCTTGGAACATAAGTTCCAGCATTGTTATGATTTATTTGATAATGACGCGACAACCGAGGCAGGGCAGGCTGACAGTTTCTTTTCGATGAGTTTACGCCAGGCCGGTCGGCATTTGGTGTTGGTGCAGATGAATTTGGCCAGAGCCGGTGTCGGGACGGCATGGGCAAGGTTCAGATAAGTTCCCGATGCTGAAGAAAGTGTGCTGACAATCATGCCCATCAGCGCGCCTGAATTATCAAATACCGGACCGCCGGATTCGCCGCGCCGGGTTTGCAGGTTTAACACCATGGCTTCATCATAGCCGTATTTCAGATAGCGAACCGGTTTGCCAAAGCGCAACTCTGATAAAGTTCCCACCCGGGCAACATCGCGGCGCAGCCCCGGTTTACCCAGGGACAGGATTGAAGTTCCCGGTTCGATACAGGGATTAGTAACCGGATTTACCGGGATTAACGGTTTGGGGTTATCCAGTTTTATCAAAGCCATGTCGCCAATTTTTTGAACGGCGACAACGCGCCCGCGGTATTTTTTACCCTTGGGGCCGGTGGCTATAACCATCCGGTTTTTCGCAACACCAACATGGGCTGCCGTAACCACATACCCGTTGTTGTCGATGACAAAACCGCTGCCGGTGGTAATTTCTATGGTGGAGGGAAGAGGGTGAGATGTCTGCTTCAGGTCTTGCGGATTTGAAATTGCCAGGGATACGTAAGAATAATCGCGTTCCTTGACGATGGTTTTCACATCTTTAAGAAAAGCCGTCGATGACACCGGCACACTTTGAGACAATCCAATCGACCGGCCATTATCTGTAACCGAAGCGCAGGCGGAAACAGCAAAGAGAACGGGGATAATACTCAATTTTTTCAATTTACCTGCGGCCTCTGCTGTATGCATTGTATGTGTTATGATGTTAGAGTGTCTGTTATTGGTTGTCGATAACAACATGGTACAAGTCGCATAAATTTTTATTTTTCGAAACGTCTTACTTGTCCCCGGAACACAGGCAGCATATTCTGTTACAAGGTTTGGGGAATGAAATTACTAAAGGACAGGGCAAATGGAGATTGTTACAAATAATCTGGAGTTGTGGTTGATTGGGATGTTTGTTATCGGGTTTGCTTTTGCATGGATGACCTGTAAATGCAGCTGAAGCGCGCGCGTTCATTGCGGGTCAAGGAATTGGAATGAATATGACATATGAATATGTATCGCAGTTTTTTATGCTCCTTCAG
>CAZVAZ010000171.1:0-5630 GCA_964625235.1 uncultured Hyphomicrobiales bacterium | reverse complement strand
AAGAAAAGATGTATAAAGTGGCAAAAACCACCTGGTAGTCACGATTGACAATGGATTCAAACGACAACAGCCCCAGACCGTCGAGCGAGAATATTGTTTCTATCAACAATGACCCGGCAAAAAACGCGCCGATAAAGGCACCGGGGAAACCGGCAATCACAATCAGCATGGCATTGCGGAACACATGGCCGTAGAGCACTTCGCGTTCGCTCAGTCCCTTGGCGCGCGCGGTCGTGACATATTGTTTTTTTATCTCGTCAAGAAATGAATTCTTGGTCAAAAACGCCGTGGTGGCAAAGGCACCCAGTACCATAGACAACAAAGGCAAGGTCAGATGCCAGAAATAATCCGCAATTTGTCCATACCATGGCAGCTGGTCGAAATTGTCGGATGTCAGTCCGCGCAACGGAAAAATGTTCCAGAACGAGCCGCCGGCAAACAGCACAATCAGCAATATGGCAAACAAGAACCCCGGTATGGCATAGCCAATGACAATAACGCCGCTGGTCCAGACATCAAACCTGCTACCGTCATTAATTGCCTTGCGAATGCCTAACGGTATTGAAATACCGTAGGAAATCAGCATCAGCCACAGGCCGAGCGAAATCGATACCGGCATTTTTTCGATGATCAGATCGATCACCGAGACATCGCGAAAATAACTCTCGCCAAAATCAAAGCGGCTGTAATTCCATATCATCAGGCCAAAGCGTTCATAGGCCGGTTTATCGAAGCCGAATTGCTTTTCGAGTTTTTTGATAAATTCGGGATCAAGCCCCTGAGCGCCGCGATATTTTGACGACGTGGCAATATCACCGGCATTATTCGCCGGCCCACTGGCACCAAAATCACCACCCGCACTACCACCGATGCGAGAAGTTGCTGCAACATCAGTGCCGGTAATCTGGGCAATAATGCGCTCGACTGGCCCACCGGGCGCAAACTGGATAAGCGCAAAACTCACCAGCATGATGCCAAATAAGGTGGGCACAATCAGGAGAAGTCGTCTGAGGATATATGCTGCCATCGATCAGGCCGACTCACTTGCTATGTTCATGGTGCCAATTTGGCAGCTTTTGCCTCATCATACCACCAGGTTTCTATAATACCACGGCCATATTTGGGCTTGATTGCGGGATAAGAAAACCTGTTCCAGTAAGCAATGGTGTGACTGGCCTTGTACCATTGCGGTATCCAGTAGTTGCCAGCGCGCAAAACCCGGTCGAGCGCACGTGCGGCCACATTAAGTTCTTCGCGCGATTTGGCCGCTGTTGCTTTTTCGATCAGCGCATCTACAACCGGGTCTTTAATGCCGGACAGGTTTGAGCTGCCCTTTATGTTGGCGTAGGCCGAGCCCCAGTAGCTTCGCAATTCAACGCCGGGTGTAATGCGCAATACATAGCGCCGGGTGGTGATGTCAAAATCAAAGCTTTTGAGGCGTTCCTGATACTGTGCCGGATCAACCATGCGGATGCGGGCCTTGATCCCCAACAGCTTCAGGTTTTTAACAATGGGGGCGATAATCCGTTCAAACGAAGGTGAAAACGTCAGGAACTCAATGGTGAATTTCTCGCCTTTTTGATTGGTGCGAACACCATCTTTAATGTTCCAGCCAGCCTGTTTCAGCAGACCCGTTGCGGCGCGCAAAAGCTTTCTGTCCTGGCCCGAACCATCAGACACTGGCGACATATAGGCAGTGGAAAACACCTCGGGAGGCAACTGTGCCCTGAAGGGCTCAAGCAACGCCAGTTCCGCTCCTTGCGGCTTGTCTTGCGCCTTCATAACCGAGTTTTCAAAAAAGCTGTTGGTGCGCTTGTAAGCACCATAAAACAGGTTTTTGTTGGTCCATTTGAAATCAAAGGCGTAATCAAGTGCTTTTCTGACGCGCTTGTCGGAAAATTTATCACGGCGCATGTTGAGAAAAAATCCTTGCGCCCCCGAAGGCTGATCATTGGGCAGGATGTCGGTAATCACCCGGCCATTTTTCACGGCTGGAAAATTGTATTGCGTCGCCCACACTCGCGAGGTGAATTCTTCGCGCAAATCAAAGGCATCGGCTTTGAAGGCCTCGAATTCTGCTGTTCTGTCGCGAAAATATTCGAAAACCAGTTCACCAAAATTATACCGCCCCCTGTTGACGGGTAAATCTTTTGCCCAATAATCGTCACGGCGCTCGTAAACGACCGAGCGGCCTGCTTTAACCTTTTTGATCTTATAGGGGCCGGAGCCCAGCGGCGCTTCCAGTGTGGTTTCATCGAATTCGCGGGCAGCATAGTAAGCCTTTGAAAAAATCGGCTGTGAGGCTGCGATGATTGCCAGATCGCGCAGTTGCTCGCCCTTGAATGTAAAGGTGACACGATAATCATTCACCGCCTCGGCCTTGACGATATCGCGCAGCCGCAGGGCAAGGTTTGGATGGCCTTTCTCCTTGATGATATTGAAGGAAAACACCACATCCTGCGCTGTCACCGGTGTGCCATCAGCAAAGCGTGCGCTTTTTCGCAGCTCAAACGTCACACTCAAACCGTCTTCAGCCACATCTGCTGTTTTGGCCACCAGTCCGTAAACCGCATCAGGTTCATCCTGCGCCCGCACCATAAGTGTATCGAAAAGATAATTCAGGCCTGCGGCAGGATCGCCCTTGAGAATAAACCCATTGAGGCTGTTAAAAGTGGTGGCACCGATCATCGACAGGGAGCCGCCTTTGGGCGCTTGTGGTTTAACGTAATCGAAATTAGTGAAATCAGCCGGGTATTTGAGATCGCCGAAAGTTGATAATCCATGAGATGGCTTGGCACCGGCAAAGCTTAAGCTTATCGATGCCCCCAGCGTCACCGCCACAATTGTACTCAACAGGGTTTTCCGGGAAAACCTCATCATTTTTTCACCGATGCAGCTTTAACTTCATCAAACCACCAGATATCCGGAAAGCTTATGCGGTACTCAGGTGTTTTTGCCGGAAAACCAAAGCGGTTCCAGCGCGCCAGGCGCGCACCCTTTGAATACCATTGCGGCACCACAAACCGGTTCCACAATAATACCCGGTCAAGTGCGCGCGTTACTGATACAAGTTCGCTGCGGTCTTTGGCATAAATCAGTTTGTCAATCAACTTGTCGACTGCCGGATTTTTAATGCCAACCAGATTGCGGCTGCCCTTGCGATCAGCGGTTTCAGAACCCCAGTAATTACGTTGTTCATTGCCGGGAGAAAGTGCCTGGCCCCAGCCACCGACAATCATGTCAAAATCAAAACTGTCCACCCGGTTTTGATATTGCGAAACATCAACCGTGCGCACTCTTATTGTGATGCCCAGCCGCTCAAGGCTTTTCTTGTACGGCAGCACAATGCGCTCAAATGCGGGCGATACCAGCAGCACTTCCAGTTCCATCTTCTTGCCGGTTTTGGTGTTGACCAGAACCCGGTCTTTAATTTTCCAGCCCGCTTCTTCCAGAAGGTTGCGCGCTTTGCGTAAATTTCCCCGGACAAGGGCGGGTGAACCGTTTACGGGGTTTTTGTAAACTTCGGTGAATACTTGTGCTGGAATCTCGCTGCGCAATTCTTCCAGGATCTCCAGCTCGCGGCCTAGTGGCAGGCCCCGGGCCGCCAGCTCGGAGCCTTCAAAAAAACTGGATACGCGCGTGTATTGATCAAAGAAAAGATTTTTATTGGCCCATTCATAATCAAAAGCCAGATTAAAAGCCTGACGCACCCGCACGTCGGCAAACTTGTCGCGGCGGATGTTGAAAATGAAAGCCTGCATGCGTTCGGGGTTTTTGGTGACAAGCTGGCTTTTGATAATATCGCCATCTGTCACCGATTTAACCTTATAGGCAGTGGCCCAGTTTTTGGCAGAGTTTTCAAATCTCACATCAAACTGACCGCCCTTAAAGGCTTCCAGCGCCACGGTATCATCGCGAAAATAATCGCTGCGCAGCACATCAAGATTGTTCTTTCCCACATTTACCGGCAAATCCTTGCCCCAGTAGTCTTTAACCCGTTCAACCGTGATATTGCGGCCTGCCACCACTTTGCCGATACGATAAGGCCCACTGCCTAAGGGCGGTACTAATGTGGAGGAAAAAAAATCACGCTTTTTGCCATTCTCATCTGTCCCTTCCCAATAGTGTTTGGGCAGGATGGTCAATTCACCGGTAATCTGGGGAAGTTCGCGATTGCCGGATTTTTTGAAATAAAACGTCACCTCATGATCGTCGGTTTTTTCCGCCCGATCAATATCGGCATAATAATAGGCGTAACGCGGATGGCCTTTTTTAAGGGTTTCAAGCGAAAAAATCACGTCTTCAACTGTGACCGGCTTGCCATCGTTCCAGCGTGCCTCGCGCCTGAGGCGGTAGGTGACAGAGGAATAATCATCGGGGAAGGTGACAGCTTCCGCCAGCAGGCCATAATAACTTGAAGGCTCATCAGCACTCGATGTGAGCAGTGAATCATAAATCAGGCCCGCCAGTGAGGCCGCTCTACCCTTGATGATAAAAGGGTTGAGACTGTCAAAAGTGCCGATAGAGCCCATGCGCAATGTGCCGCCCTTGGGGGCATTTACATTGACATAATCGAAATTTTTAAAACCGGGTTTGTATTTCAGCTCACCAAACAAAGACAGTCCCTGCTGCCACTTTTGCTCCTGGGCATTCAGATTTGCAGACAACCCGGTAACCACCAGCAACACGGCGGCAAGAATTGGGTGCAACAATCGTCTCGATGAGCGAATCATAGGGTCTCCTGTTTTTTCCATTTTAACGTATATCCAAGACAAACAATAAGGCCAATCTAGGGAGAAACACTGAACCTCGCGTGACCGTGATGCAACATGAAGGATTTGTAATCATTTGACCATGAAAAAACGCCGATCAGGTGATCGACGTTTTTTCGAAAAAACAACGTTTTCAGCCTTTACTGCGCTTGCGGAAGCGCCATCGGACTGTCACTCAAAGAACGCAGATACGCCACCAGATTGGCCCGGGCTCCAGGTTTTTTAATCCCGGCAAAAGCCATTTTGGTTTTGGGGATATATGATTTGGGCTTGGCCAGAAATGCATCTAGCGCTTCATAGCTCCATTCGCCAACGGTTTCAGCCTTGGTTTTCATTGCTGCAGAATAAGAATATCCGCTGACTGAAGCCAGTTTTTTGCCAACAATACCAAAAAGATTGGGGCCGTTTTTATTTTTACCGCCCTGTTCAAACGTATGGCAGGCAGCGCATTTCTTTGCCGCTTTCTGGCCCGAATCCACATTGGCTGCGATCAGCAGGGAGGCAAACGAGACCTCAGCCATGGCTTCGCCTTCCGCCTTGGCAGCGGGCGCACTGCCTTTCTCCGCCACTTCAACGATAAATCCCGGCTTTTCCGGATGCTTTGGGGCATAGATCGCATCGGCCAGAGCACCGAGGCCGATGATGATCAGGGCCGTAAACAGCAAAGCGCCGGCGATTTTGTTTAATTCAAAAGTGTCCATCTAAAATGTAGCTCCGCAAGATCGAAAACTGAGTATAAGTCTGCTTTAAATATAAGGGTAATTATATGATTCTCGCAATCACCCAATGCGCGCGGAGGTTACATGCTTTATGGTGCACAAGGCAATACGTATAGGTAAATTTAGCGACACAAAATAA
>CAZVAZ010000170.1:0-5701 GCA_964625235.1 uncultured Hyphomicrobiales bacterium | reverse complement strand
GCGTTGGATGCATGGCCGGTTAACAGGATATGAAAGGTGCTCAATAAGAAATCCATGGTACCTGATCGCATATTAAAACCGCTGTTCAAGTTTACACTTCAGCCCTTCTTTCGTCTGGTGCGCGGGCAGACGCTTGGTGTGCGCGGGGTGGTGCTGGATGGTGATAACAAAGTGTTGCTGGTGCGTCACAGTTATATGCCGGGATGGATGTTTCCCGGTGGCGGGGTTGAGCATAACGAGAGTTTTGAAACGGCAATGCGACGAGAGCTTGATGAGGAAACCGGGGTGAAATGCCTTGAGCGGCCTGAGCTGTTTGCGATTTACGCAAACTTTAAAAATTTCAAAGGCGACCACGTGGCCCTGTTCATCGTACGCAATTGGGAAAAAGTCGAGCGCCAAAGCCTGGAAATTGCCGAGCACGGTTTTTTTGACATTGATGCCCTGCCGAAAAACACCACATCTGGTACAAAAAAACGGTTACAGGAGATTTTTCTGTCATCTGAACCGAGCGAGAACTGGTGAAACCTCTGGTAATCCCGTAACGCATACCTATCTTAAGAATAAGCAATTCTGTTGTTGTAATCCGGCGCTTTGGGGGCTCAGGTATTTGGCATATTTTCTGGTACTGTCGGGCTTTGCCCTGTTGATTGCCGGTGGTGAGGTTATGGTTCGCGGTGCTGTGGCGATTGCCGGGCATCTCAATGTACCCCCCATCGTTATCGGCCTGACCATTGTTGCAATTGGCACCTCAGCTCCTGAACTTTCGGTTTCCATTGATGCTGTGTTAAGAGGCGCACCTGATATTGCCACCGGTAATGTAGTGGGATCCAACCTGTCGAATATCCTGCTGGTATTAGGTATTGCTGCGTTGATCAAACCAATCAAGGTTGTGCCACAACTCATTCGTCGCGATGGTATGATGATGGTGGCGTCAGCTGCCCTGTTGACGGCGATGGCGCAAGCCGGATCAATCGGGTTGATCACCGGCATCTTTATGCTCGGCACTTATGTGGGTTATCTTGGTTTTTGCTATTGGGCCGAACAGGTCAAAGCAGACTCCAGCCAGGAACTTGCTGTGGCCGGGCTTGAAGAACACAGCGGAGTTCCGCAAAAACTGATTTTTTCGGTTGGAATGTTTTTAATCGGCCTGGCAGGAGTGATCTGGGGAGCTAATCTCCTGGTGCAGGGGGCGGTAACCCTGGCGCGTGATTTTGGCATGTCAGAAGCCGTTATCGCTTTATCCATTGTGGCTATCGGCACCTCCCTGCCTGAGTTGGCTGTCTCAGTTATTGCGGCGTTCAAAGGTCGCAGCGATGTGGCGGTTGGTAACATCATTGGCTCCAATATTTCCAATGTGTTGCTCATTCTGGGTGTCACGTCGATTATTGCCCCGATTGATTTTGTCGCGCAAATTGCCCGGTTTGACAGCTGGTTTATGCTGGCAACCACTATCCTGCTGATACCAATTCTGGTGACCGGTAGGGGAATTTGCCGCACTGAAGCGGTCGTATTTCTCAGCATTTACGTACTTTATATATTTGCTCTCTATAAAGGGTGGCCAGCAGCATTGATTGGTCTGTAGTTCAATTAACCGAAAACCTATAGACGTATTTCAATTGCCGTGCTAACCAGCATTTACCAATTAAAAAAAAGAGCGCAGCAATGCTTCCAGCAGCACACATCAACCGACGACGACACATTCGCATTTTTCTTGCGAACGCTGGTTATTGCTGCTGATTTTTCTGCTACATTAAAAACTTCAGACACGTGATGCCGGCATCACCTTGAAATTCCTTAAATTTGTGTCTGGAAGTCCTGATGTCTGATCAATCGTTTAAAATAATCCCCGAAGAATTGTCCCATGCCAAAGCGGTGAAAGACCTGCTTGATCTGGCCTTTGGCCCCGGCCGCTTTGCCAAAACTGCCTATCGCCTGCGCGAAGGTGTGGACGCGTTGCCGGAGTTGAGTTTTGCCGGTTTTCTGGGCGATGAACTCATCGCCACCATCCGCTTCTGGCCGGTTAAAATCGGACTTGATACCCAAGCATTGATGTTGGGGCCGCTGGCGGTTGATCCCGCCAGACGCGGGCGGGGCTGGGGGCTGGACATGATAGCGGCAGGACTTTCCAGCGCCAAATCCCATGGCCACCAACTGGTGGTGCTGGTGGGAGATGAGGTCTATTACGCGCGCCAGGGTTTTGAAAAAGTACCACCGGGACAAATAACCATGCCAGGCCCGAGCGATCCGCACCGGCTTTTGTTTTGTGAACTTGAGGGCGGTGTAATTGGTGCCGTGGAGGGAGTGATTTTGCGGGGCGGGTGACAAAACAGAGAGAGATTCTGTGATAGAGCTAGTTAAAAACCAGCCAAATCTAGAAAGGAACTTCATCATCAAGTTCTGAGTTTTCAATTGGTTTTGGAAGTTGTTTTTTAGAGCTTCAATCTTTTGCGTTCTGACCATGGTGGTAGTGCATCAACATATTTTTTTGCCTTGTCGATCCAGTCAAATACCTTGTCTATGGTTTTTAAAATTGGCTTTAATTCGTCATTTGCCTCCCTTGCTGCACGGGTTAAATCTCTCGCAAAGACATAAAATGCTTCCGCACGAGTGCGATTGCGATCAACCTCTGCTTCAAAGGCGTTTAGTTTGTTAAACAACGCTTCCCGTTTGGTTTCTGTAAGGTCTGCTGTTTCGAGGCGTTCCCTAATCGGCTGAACAAGACGGTGTATTGCAGCCCGTCCAGCCTCATCAAGCACGAAGGCCTACCGCTTCAACCAGCATGGCTTTGCGAAATTCCGGGCCGTGCTGGGCGCGGGCTCTTACTGTTTCTTTAAATTCTCGGGTCAAGCCCGAGGATGACGGACGAGAGTGGTGTCAATCTAAATAATTACGAAATCCTAATGCCCCTCGCGGTACCACATCAGTGACACCAATCCCAACACGGCGGCAAGCGCCAGCAGGCCGCTTAGCAGGGGGATATCTTTGAGGGCGGTTATTGTGTAGGCGTTGTTTTTCTGGATGCCGAGCCAGCCTGAACCGCTCATGCGCCGGCCCGCATCGATATTGCGGATGGCGGGCAGGTTGACGTTTTTTCCCAGCCAGAAGGCTTTGCCGCCGGTGGCTTCACTGACGGGTTTGAGGATATTTTCCGAGGGGCGGATGTCGGAGAATTCTTTTTGGTCAAGAATGCCAAAGACTGCGGCTTTGGAAAGATCTGCGTCGGACAACTGATAAATTCCCGGTGTTGCGTCTTTGATGATGCCACTCCACTGCCCCGGTTTCACTTGCGTTAATTCAAGTGAGGAATTATTGCCTTCGGGATCGCTGACGCTGATCGGCGCTGTGGTTTCCTTCATGGTGAAGCGTTCAATTTTCAAATCATTGCCCACTTGTGTCGCCACCAATGCTTCTTCTTCCAGATCAGGTTCTTTCATTAACCAGTGAGCCATGCGGCGCAGCAGTTCAACCTGGGGACCGCCACCATCATAGCCACGCGCCCACAGCCAGGCCTGGTCAGACAGGAGTTGAGCCACCCGACCCTTGCCTTGGCGCTTCAGAACCATCAAAGGTTTGTCGTCGGGTCCTGACATAATGACGTCGCCCTCAGTTGGCTCCACATCAATCAGCCGGAACCAGCGGCCCCAGGTTGGCTCTTTGTCCTGAGCGCCGGGTAACGAGCGGGTAACGGGGTGGCGGAGGCCGACGTCGGTAACCTTGGGGCGAAACGGCTGTTCAGTGACTTCACCGGTTGGGGCGGCTGGTAAAATGGCCGACAGAGGTGTTCTGAACAATGACAGAGGCGAGGCGAAGCTGGGACCGGCGGCACTGAGAACAGCGCCACCGTTTTGGACATAATCAGCCACATTGGCGAGATATATCAGGGGCAGGACGCCGCGCCTGCGGTAGCGGTCAAAAATAATCAGGTCAAACTCGTTCAACTTGAGGGAAAACAGCTCACGTGTGGGAAAGGCTATCAGCGAAAGCTCTTTGATTGGTGTGCCGTCCTGTTTTTCCGGTGGCCGCAGAATGGTGAAATGAACCAGGTCAACGGCAGGATCAGCCTTGAGCAGATTGCGCCAGGTTCTTTGGCCTGAGTGCGGCTCTCCCGACACCAGCAGTACGCGCAAACGATCCCTCACCCCTTGTGTGGTGACGACGGCGCGGTTGTTGCGCAGGCTGATTTCATTGCGGCCTGCAGCAACCATTATTTCGGAGACAATCTGGCCGGTGTGTTCAATCGGCAGAGTTATTTCAACACTTTCGCCGGTTAAAACCTTAAACGTGTCGATGATCTTGCCATCACGTTTGGTGGTAACAGATACCAGCATTGGCAGGCTGGATTTTCCTGCAGCAGATTGTGTGGCCGATGGCAGGTCTTCAATTTTGAAAACGATTGATTGTTCTTCACCAACAATGCCGAATTTTGGTGCGCGTTCGATGATAATTCGGCGGTCGCCTTTGTTTTTGTCGCCGGTTAAAAGCGTGTGTATGGGCGCATTCAGCGTCAGGGCGTCGAGATTTTCAGGCACATCATGCACCTGGCCATCAGTAATTAAAATGACACCGGCCAGCCGTTCGGGCGGAATGTCACCAAGGGCATCATTGATGGTTGCAAACAATCGTGTTCCCCGATTGGTGGTTGAGGGCACTGTGTCGGCTTTTATCCACCTGACGGTGGTGTTTTTGAAGGGCTCGAGTTTGTTTTTGAGTGCGTTCAATGCTTTGGTGGCCTGATCTAACCGCACACCGATTTTCTGGCTGGCGGAATTATCAGATACGACCAGAAGGATATCGTCGAACTGGTTGCGGGTTTCACCGCGGACAATCGGGTTGAGCAATGCCAGCAACAGGGTTGCCATGGTGGCAGCGCGCAAGGTGCTGCCGCGCAACCCCAGAACAAACATCACGGCCAGCAAGGCAAGACAGACAGCTGCGGCTATGGCGATCGACCACAGTGGAAACAGTGGATCTATGGAAACGGACCAGCCCACGATTATTGCCCCAGCCTTTCAAGCAGGGCAGGTAAATGAACCTGATCGGCTTTGTAATTTCCGGTAAGCGCATACATGACGATATTAATGCCGGTGCGATAGGCCAGTTCACGCTGGCGCGGACCGCCGGGGACAACAGGGAAAAGATATTTATTATAGCGGTCTCTGGCCCAGGCGGCGGCATAATCGTTGGAGCCGATAATAATGGTGGAGACACCATCATTGTTGAGCGTGCCTTTGGCATTTTCCTTATCCGTAATAGAGGCGGGGTTTGAGGCCTCAACCCACAAAGGGCCGCCGGTCCAGCGTCCGGGAAACCCCTGCAGAAGATAGAAAGATTTGGTCAGCACGTGAGATGCCGGAACAATTTCCAGCGGTGGAATGTCCAGTTTGCCCAGCAGTTGGCGCAAGGCCTTTGAACCGGGACCGGAAACGTTGCCATCTATTCCGGGCAATGACAGCTGGCGATCACGAGTGTCAAAAAATATGGTGCCACCGTTTTTCATGTAAGCATCTATTCGGGCAGCCGCCTTATCACTCAAAGGTTCGACGCCCGGTGAAATGGGCCAGTAGAGTAGCGGAAAAAAAGCCAGCTCATCGGTTTCAATATTAACACCCATGGGCACGCCCGGCTCCAAAGAGGTGCGATCCTGCAGTGCTAGGCTTAACCCGGTCAAACCTGCCGCACTGGACGAGTCGAGCTGTTCCGC
>CAZVAZ010000169.1:0-5730 GCA_964625235.1 uncultured Hyphomicrobiales bacterium | reverse complement strand
CTGCACCCACTTTTGAGCAAACATATGTCAAATACCCCTTTGCACCGCTGGTCACTTTGGCGTTGAATATCTGTGCATATTTTGTTGAGCGCAACAGGCACGGCGACAGCCACATTGACCTGGGCAACGGCACACCGCATTCAGCATAGATAAAATGGTTTTTGATTGAGCTGGAGCCGAAGGTTAGCCCGGGTTCACCAAAGGCAGGCCTAGTGCAATCCAGCCGGGGCCGGCCTTGCTTCCCATCATTCCTTCGGAGACATCGATAACGTTCGTATAGCCACGTTCAACCAGCGCTGCCTGCATCCGGTTTGAGCGGTTGCCCCGGGCGCAGATCAGGGCAATGGTTTTTGATTTATCACCGCGCACTACTGCCTTTATCTTATCAAAAAAACCGGGAAGATGCATGGAAATGGCGCGGGCAGAGGCACCAATTCCGGTCTCTTTCCACTCGGCTGGTGTGCGTACATCAATCAGAATTATGTCACCACGATTTGAAAGCTCATAGGCTTCACTGGCGTCCAATCGGGTGGTCTGGCTCGAGGCGGGCAAGGCTGAAACGGCGATGAAGAAAATTAAAAACAGAGCTTGCGTGGAAATTTTTCTTAAACTCATCATGGGGCTTGAACACTCTTTAATTGAAACAGTTTCATTGGCGCAGACTGTCTAGCACAGGCTTTATACAACATCATAATCATAATTCTGCGAGCGCGTTTTTGTCGCATCCCTAATAGGTATCGCCAAACCATTTTTCAATCAGCGAGCGGTAGGTACCGTTTTCACGCAGCTTCAACAGACTGCGGTTGATTGGTTCAACCAGTTTCGAACCCTGGCCCAGGGCGATGCCATATTTTTCCGGGCGAAATATTTTAACCGTAGTTTTTACAACACCTTTCCTTTGGTCTGGGCATAATACGCGAGGATCGGAGCATCATGAACCACAGCGTCAAGCCGACCTTTTTCCAGAGCTGAAAACATTGAGTTGATATCATCAAATTCCTGCAATCGCAGTGATTGTGATTTGAGGAAGCTCGCGGTGGTTGTGCCAATTTTCCGACCATAAAGATCGGACAGAGATTGAACTGACGAGCGTAATTCCCCAACCGTCAGGGTTGCCGTTATTTTAGCTACGAAAATCGACACGACAAAGAGACTGGAAACCACATCAGCGTTGCTGCCGCAAACAAAACAAGTGCGCCGATTGCCAGCCAGCCAAACATCTCCCATGTCAACAACGCCGACAGGATACCGACTGATCCGGAGTTTTCCCTGATCAATATCTGCAATCCCGCATCAAAAATCGGTTGGGAAAAATCAACGACTTCCTCGCGCGCGGACGTAATCGAAATATTGGCAATGGCGGCGTCGACCGAACCATTTTTGACCGCTTCAAGCATTTCGGAAAATGAGAATGCTGTAACGAACTCACTGCGCACATTCAACTGGGTAGCCAGAACCTGCCACAGCTCAATGCTGAAGCCGGAATAATTCTTAATCCGTGATAATTGCAAACGGCTGGCGTTCTATGGTGATGATCTTGAGTATTTTTTGAGTGTCAGCAGCTTCCTGCGCACTGGCAATATCAGGCACAAAAACCACCGAAAACATCAAAACCAGACAAATCCGGTGCAGCAACCGCATCATTTCCCGCCCCGCCCTTAACTTCTACAATCGCGGCTGCACACGACACACCGTCTATCGGCCATAGGCGACGACATTCTGCCTTTGCGAGCCGAGGCCTGCAATGCTCAAATGCATTTCGTCACCGGGTTTAAGCCAGGCTGGCGGCTTCATGCCCATGGCAACGCCGGGGGGGGTGCCGGTGCAGATGATATCACCGGGTTCAAGGGTCATCCAGCAACTTATGTCGGCTACCAGTTGTCTGACACCGAATATCATGGTTTTGGTGTTGCCGTTCTGGCGGCTTTCACCGTTGACCGTCAAGGTCATGGCCAGGTTCTGCGGGTCGGGTATTTCATCTTTTGTCACCATCCACGGACCTATGGGCCCGAAGGTATCACACCCTTTGCCCTTGTCCCACTGGCCGCCACTGCGTTCAACCTGCAACTCACGTTCTGATACATCGTTGACGATGCAATAGCCCGCAACATAATCAAAGGCTGCGTCTTGCGACACGTATTGCGCGCGCTCGCTAATGACGATGCCTAACTCAATTTCCCAGTCAACCTTGGTGGAGCCTTTGGGGATGATGACATTATCATCGGGCCCTGAAATCGACGAGATGGCTTTGCTGAAAATAATCGGATCGGTGGGGATGGCAAGCCCGCATTCTTTGGCGTGATCAGAATAATTCAGACCGACGCCAATCAACTTTGAAACCGCTCCCACGCAAGGCCCAAGTCGGGGATTTCCTGTTATCACCGGCAATGTTTCAATATCCATCTCACCCAAACGTTGCAAACTGGCCGCACTCAAAGTATCGCTGGAAATATCGCTGATATGACCGGAGAGGTCACGGATATTTCCTTCACCATCGAGTATTCCGGGCTGCTCACACCCGCCTGATCCAAATCGCAGTAGTTTCATTTTTCAAATGCCCTGTTATTCCAGTGTTTCATGTGGGCAGATACATTAATCAAATTTGACCTGGCTTCAAGCCGCTCATTGAAACAAACCGGCTGCGTCAAAGACAGCTTCACCCTGCAGCAGCGTTGCCTGCACCTTCGCTTTTCCAATCTGTTCGGGGCGCATATCAAACAGGTTACGGTCAAGGATGACAATATCTGCATATTTGCCAACCTCTATCGATCCGGTGGTATCTTCCTGACGCATCAGGCGGGCAGGATTAATCGTCATCATTTCAATGGCTGTGGCAAGATCAGGGACATTTTGACGGCGCCGGGTGAGTACGCTCACAAGTTTTTTCAGTGGTGACAGCTCATCGGCATCCCAATCACTGCTTAAGGTGATATTTGAACCCTCTGCCAAAAGCGAGCCAATGGGCAACAGCTGATTGGCGCGTGCACCAATCAGGCTTTGCATGTAAGTTAGGTAAGCATTGTCTGTGGCACTTTTGGGGATTTGAAAATCAGCGACAACGTTGAGTTTTTTGAACCTTGGCCGATCACGTTTGTCAATCATGTACAGATGCGAAATCCGGTGCGGGCCGGTGCCCTTGGCCGCGACAGCTATCGCATCAAGGGCGAGACCTGTGGCGCGGTCTCCGGTCACATGAAAGTGCAATTGGAAACCGGCGGCAGTCAGAGTTCTGGTATATTTATCGAGCAATTCAGGCGCAAAATAAAGAAAGCCTGTATCTTTGCCCTTGTCCAAACCCAACCGGCCTGCGTATGGCTCGTACAGAGCCGCAGTTGCTTGTGACAGAATGCCATCCACATAAATTTTGACCTGATTAAAGCGCAACAGACTGTCTTTATTATTTGAAAACCGTTGAATGAGTTGCCGAAGCTGCCGGTCAAACGGCAGATCGGGGTAGACATATAAGGCGTTGCTGGCGCGCACCGTCAGCTCTTTACGTTCAGCTGCCCTTACCCACACCTGATCATGGCCCTGCAACCAGAAACCACCGGCGTCACTTATGGAAGTAATACCATTGGCAGCGAGAATTTTCTGGGTCTTCATCAGGCCTTTGTAGGCTTTGGAAAGATTTGCGTCCGAGGGTGGAAAAGCTGCATTGCGCAATTTTTGCTGGGCATTTTCAAGCACCACTCCATTTGGCTTGCCGGTTTTTGCATTACGCAAGACAGTGCCGCCAGCGGGGTTTGCCTGCAGGCGGTCGTAGCCCACCATTTTCAACGCAACACTGTTTGCCCAGGCACCGTGGCCAAGGTCATCAAGGATGAGAACCGGGCGGTCTTTAGTGACCGCATCTAGGACAGAAACGGGATTGGCGCTTTTCTCCAAAAGCCGGGCGATGTTGACACCGGAGCCAACAATCCATGCACTGGTTTTATTTTGCCGAATACATTGGCGCAACAGCCACTGGTAATCCGGCAGAGTTTCATCGGCACCAAATTCACACATACTCGCATTGACGCCCGCTTCCAGTGCATGCAGATGAACATCCTGAAATCCCGGCAGGATCATCCGGCCTTCAAGATCAACAATATCGATATTGTCACCGGTGCCAGCGAGAACCTCAGCCCTGGTACCAACGCCAACAATCACGCCCGCCGGATTGATGGCCATGGCTTGCGCCCAGGAGCGGCGGGTATCAACCGTGTAGATTTTTGCATTGACCAGAACACGGGTTTTGTCAGTACCGGCAAAAGCCTGCGTGTATCCACCGATAAGGCCAAGTAACATAAAAATTATGCGAATGCTCACGAGCTTTCCTTCAAATTATGACCCCGCGTTTGTGATTAGCTGCGTGAGTTTTTCACTTCGGGGCGTTCCAGATGGTTGCCCGTAACGATAGAGTACAGAATTTGACTGATCGGCCAACACTGTCTATATCACATCTATGTCGGACACTAAAGAACGCCTTATAAAAACCGCAACGGATCTTTTTATTGGTAAGGGTTATGGGGCTGTTGGCACCGCTGAAATTTGTTCAAAGGCAGGGATCAATAAAGGTACATTCTATCATTTTTTCCCTTCCAAGTCGGATTTGTTGATTGCTGTTATCCAAGTATATTCTGACGGATGCGTAAGTTCATTTTTGACGGTGGCCGATAGTGACATTTCACCTCGCAAAAAACTTTCTGAGCTATTTAATGTCTCAGCAAAAGCCAACACTGAATGGAAAACGCAGTACGGCGTCTCTCAGGGATGTCTCATAGGCAATATGACGCTTGAACTGAGTTCAATTGATGAACCCGTCAGAAAGGCTGTGAATGCGGCCATGGCTTCTTGGTGCAGCGCCATTCAGCCAATTGTGACTGAATTAATTGATGCCGGAGAAATTCCGCCGATCAACCCAAAACTTGGCGCAGAAACGATAGTTGCGCTGATACACGGTGCACTGGTTATGGCAAAATCTCAGAATGACCCGGCCCGCGTCACAGCCATCAGCCAAGCTGCGTTTGGCGCCTTGACCAGCCTGGAGCACCACACCACTCATTAAAAAACAAAATACCTGCAAACAGAGAAGGGTATATCTTTACTTGACTGACTGTTCAGTTGACAGGAAGTTAAAGAAGCCATACCCTGTCAAATCACTGACATTTCAGGTGCCTGACATCAGCATTTGTGGAACAGTTTGAGACATCTGCCGACAAGGGTGAACAATGGACAAAGATCAGAACGGCGTCAGATAAGGCCGCTAATACAAGTTGCCAATTCAGGAGTGAAACGATGAATGCTTATAACAACGCTCTCACCTTTTTTAATGCATGTGAGTCTTTAGAGGGATATGAAGGCTGCAAAACCTATATGACCGAAAACGCAACTTTTGAAGCGCAAGCGGAGCCGGTTGCTGACATTAAGTCGCTTTCAGAATACGTCGATTGGATGCGGGATCTCGGGAAGGGACCACTAAAGGGATGTAGTTACGAGATAAACGCATCAGCTTTGGACGCAGATAACAACAAAGTTCTGGTTTTTGCGACCATCAACGGCAGCCACAATGGTGCCGGCGGCCCAGTAGAGCCGACTGGAAAATCCACAAGCACCGACTTCGTTTATGTCCTGACCATGAACAACGACGACAAAGTTGTTCACCTGACAAAAGTGTGGAACGCGGGATGGGCCATGAAAGATCTCGGTTGGGCGTAAAACCAGCCGGGCCTTGTCGGAATCCCTTGCCCG
>CAZVAZ010000168.1:0-5743 GCA_964625235.1 uncultured Hyphomicrobiales bacterium | reverse complement strand
GGCAGGATGAGCGCAGCCCGCTTGAAGCCTTGTGGTTTGCACCGGCCAAAGGCAACCTCAATGAAGGCAACAAGCATTTTATTGATTTTCAAAATGATGTTACCGCAGCCGATATTGAGCTGGCTGCGCGTGAAGGCTATCGCTCGGTTGAGCATCTCAAGCGCTATACCACGCTTGGCATGGCCACAGATCAGGGGAAAACCAGCAATATCAGTGCCTTGGGTGTTTTGGCGGATACGCTGAATACGACTATTCCCGCAGCCGGAACCACACGCTTTCGCCCGCCGTTCACGCCGTTTTCGCTGGGGTCCATTGCCGGTACTCAGGCCAAACACCTGTTTGCGCCAGTGCGCCGCACACCGATTGCCACCTGGCATCATGATAATAATTGTGACATGGAGCCGGTGGGACTGTGGCGACGGCCTTATTGCTACCGGCACGGCAATGAAGATAGACAAGCAGCTATCACCCGCGAAATACTGACCACACGTGAAAAAGCCGGGATCATTGACCTGTCCAGCCTGGGCAAAATCGAAGTCAAGGGGCCGGATGCGAACGTCTTTCTCGACCGAATTTATTCCAACGTATTCAGCACGTTAAAACCCGGTCGCTGCCGCTATGGTTTGATGATGAATGAGGATGGTTTTCTGTTTGATGATGGCGTCACCGTCAGATTGGCCCAGGATCACTTTTTGATGCACACCACCAGTGGCAATGCGGACCGTATTGTTGGCTGGCTGGAGGAATGGCATCAGACTGAATGGCCGGATTTGAAGCTTTTCATCACACCGGTTACAGAAAACTATGCGCAATTTGCCATTGCCGGACCACATTCACGCGAGATTTTACAAAAGCTTGAAGGCACGATTGATTTTTCCCGCGAGGCGTTCACGCCACTGGATTATAAGGCGGGAAAATTGGGCGATGTACCGGTGCGGGCCTATCGCATCAGTTTTTCCGGCGAGCTTTCCTTTGAAATCGCTGTGCCGGCAAACCATGGCCTGGCCATGTGGCAGGCACTTATGGTGGCGGGCAAAGAGTTTGGCTTAACCGCCTATGGTACCGAGCCATTGCATGTGATGCGGGCGGAAAAAGGATTTATTGCCATTGGCGATGAAACCGATGGCACGGTAACGCCGCTGGACCTTGATCTGGGCTGGGCGGTGTCGAAGAAAAAAGATGATTATATCGGCAAACGATCGCTGCAACGATCTTTCCTCAAAGGCGACGAGCGCAAGGAGATGGTGGGATTGCTCACCGATGATCCCAAAGAGGTTCTGCCCGATGGGTGTTATGCGGTTGAACAGGTTTTGGACCGGCCACCGATGAAAATGATTGGCCATGTATCGTCGAGTTATTACAGCCCTACCCTCAATCGCTCGATTGCCTTTGGCCTGATCAAAAACGGCCGCGCGCGTATGGGCGATACATTGCAGTTTCCACTCGAAGACAAGGTGGTGAGCGCCAAAGTGGTTTCGCCGGTGTTTTACGACAGCGAAGGAGAACGTCAAAATGCCTGATCTGACCCGCAACCTGGCCTTGAGCCACCGCCATCAGGAGATGGAAAACCAGACGCTTGCAATTGATCTGCGCGAGCGTGATGACGTTGGCATGATTGATCTGCGCGGCAAGGCGGATGACAAGGCATTTATGAAAAATGCCGCTACGGTTTTAGGGATGGAACTGCCAACCAGTCCGCGCACCAGCGTTAAAAAAGGCGGGATAAATATTCTGTGGCTGTCGATTGATCAATGGCTGATCACTTTGCCGCTGAAATCCCGCGACAAAACATTGTCTGCACTGACCAAAAAACTGGCTAAAAACCACTCTCTTGTCTGCGATATGAGCGATGCGCGCAGCATCATCAGGCTCAGTGGCAACCAGTCACGCGAAGTCCTGATCAAAGGCTGCAGTTTTGATGCCACCGCACCGGATTTCAAGCCGGGAGCCGTGCGGCGACTGCTGTTTGCCGAAGTTGCAGCCCTGGCGCACTTTGTTGACAGCAATCCCGACGTGATTGATCTCTACGTGTTCAGATCATACGCAGATTATGTGTGGGAATGGTTGTTGCAAACCGCCCATGAAGATGCCGATGTGAGGCTGTTTCAGGCACAGGATGCGCCGGTGGTTTGAGGTTACTTGACCGACAGGCAAGTGCATGGTGCCTGTTCAAACACCATTTGCGATACACTGCCGAAAGAAAAACTGCCCGATGCGCTCACACCTCTTGCACCCATGACAATGGTATTGGCATCTGTACGCTGGCGGGCAATGAGAATGATTTCCACCGGATCGCCTTCTTCCATCTCAAGCACTTCCAGATCGAGGCCGAGCCGGTTGACTTTTTTCGTGGCCTGCGCCAGAATTTTCTCACCAATTTTGCGAAGCAGAGCCTTGGGGATGCTGGCGTTGTTTTCATTCAGAATTTGTTGAAGTTTCTTGCGTATTGTCGAGTCAAACGTATCTGCGACGGACAGATCAAGCAGGTCTTTGACATTTTTTTCTTTTGAAATCACGTGAAGCAATACAATGCTGCCACCGTATTTCTGCGCCAGGTCGCTGGCAATGCGCAACGCCTTCAGGGCATGCAGTGATCCATCAACAGGTACAAGAATTTTTTGCATGGGTTGGCCCTCTTAATGAGATTATAATATCACAGAGGTATTAACCAACAACCACCAACCACCAACGGGCATTTTGCCCTGAGAGGTGAAAATGCTGCGTAATACCTGGACGGTTTTTATTCACGCGCTCGGCAATTTCGGCAGGTATGACGGTTTTGCGTTGGCCGGTAATATTTCTTTTTCGATTATTCTGTCGGCATTTCCGTTTTTGATTTTTTTGACAACTCTGGCCGGATTTTTCGGTAATGAGGCACTGGCGCGCGATGCGGTTGACTATCTGCTTTCGATTGCGCCGGGCAATCTTGTCGAGCCGATTGTGCCGGAAATACGCTCGATTTTAACCGTGCCGCGCTCGGACCTTCTCTCTGTATCAATCCTTGTGACCCTGTGGACAGCTTCAGGTGGCGTGCGCAGCGTTCGTGTGGGACTGAACCGGGCTTATTCTCTGCGAGATGATCGCAATTTCTTTGTGCTTTTGCTTGCCGATGTAATTTTTGTTGTTGTTGGTTCGGTTGTTTTGATGATGCTTTCACTGCTGATCGTATTCGGGCCGCTGATCTGGGATGCAGCCACGCTTTGGGTGCCGGTGGTTCACGGGTTCACAGTCTGGTTTGACTGGCTTCGTTTTCCCGTAGTGCTGGTTTTTCTCGGTGCATCTTTAGTGGCCGCCCATCAAATTTTACCCGCGCGCCGGCATCAGTTACATGAAATCCTGCCCGGAATTGTTCTCACCTTGGTGCTGTGGCTGGTTGTCGCTGTTGCTTACGCCGAGTTCCTGGCCAGATTTGCAACCTACGCCAGCACTTATGCCGGGCTGGCAGGCGTGATAATAGCCTTGATGTTTTTATATTTATCCGGCGCGGTGATGATTTTCGGTGGTGAGATTAATCAGGCGTACATCGCTTTCAGGCTGCGCCAAAGGTAGTTTCGGGACGGGATACATTTTTTTTAGCATTATAATCCAATTCAATTGCGTCAGTTTAAAATCAGGTGCATTCTGATTTAAATACCGTTGAGCTGGGAGTTGCCAGCAGAAAGAACTGGATCAATGTTTGGTGATTTGCCGCGCGAATATCCTCAGGTTTTTGCTTTCGTACTTACTCCTGAATATTCAATAATCCCGCTGGTGCTGGCCATGGAGATGTTCAGAATTTCCAACCGGCTGGCTGACAAGGAACTTTATAAGGCAAAATTATACACGGTAGACGGTGAGCCGGTTGCCGCGTCCAACGATATTTCCATCGCCCCTGACGGTAACCTTAAAAGCGTCGATGAAAAGGCGGTTGTTGTTGTCTGTGGCGGTATGAACATTCAACACAACACCGAAAAAGGGCTGGTTTCATGGCTGCGGATGATTTCCAGGCGGGGCCGGACTATCGGGTCATTTTGCACCGGAAGTCATGTTCTGGCTGTTGCCGGGTTGCTGGAGGGCTATCGCTGCACTATTCACTGGGAAAATATACCGTCCTTTGTCGAGACATTTCCGGAAATTGACCTGTCGGGCAAATTATTTGAAGTTGACCGCAACCGTTTTACCTGTGCCGGTGGCACGGCAACTTTTGATCTTATGCTGACGCTGGTTTCCAAACAACATGGTGAAAATCTCGCCGAAGATGTGGCTGAGCAGATGTTACACATGCCAATCCGCCATCGCGATGATGATCAACGCCTGTCTGTCCCCGCCCGCATTGGTGCGCGCCATCCCAAACTGGTGAAAATCATTGAAACAATGGAAGAACATCTGGAAGATCCGTGGACACCAAGCGAACTGGCGGCTCAGGTCGGGCTTTCAACACGGCAACTTGAACGATTGTTCAAACGTTATGTGAACAGAACGCCCAAGCGCTTTTATCTCGATTTGCGCCTGCGCCGGGCACGGTTATTACTGTTGCAGACAAATCAGTCGGTGATTAATATTGCCCTGGCCTGCGGATTTTCCTCACCTTCGCATTTTTCCAAATGCTACAGGTCATTTTTTGGTCGCACGCCTTATCGTGAACGCGGAACGCCTGAGACTGCGCCACAAAGCCTCGTGGTTTAAATCAGGGTGCGTCTGGCTTGACTTTTGGCGGGTTGGGCGCGAAATGCTGATTCACCACGGCGCTCCAGTAATGCGGCGCGTTCTTCGCCCTGAAGGATCAAGGTGAGTTCGACCACCGGCTTGAAATATCCAAGAATTTTACTCTTTTCGCCAGCGTCAGCTTTGGCAAGTTCACTGACATTGATTTCCGAAACTGATTCAATGAAGTTAATGGCTTCATTTCTGGCTTTGGTATAGGCATCGTTGATTGAAAGCTGACTTAAAAACCTGCCGGACAGGTCCAGTAATCTGGCAATGTATATGGCCTGGTTGACATCATAGGCATTGGGGCCGCTTTCACCATTGCTCTTTGGCAACAAAAACCGCTGCGATTTATTCTTATAGCGCAGGATTTTTATTAAACGGGGAAGCTGCTCAATCTGCAGTTTTATGGCGGCGGAAAGAATATTGCGGATTTGAATAATCCGGTTGCCCCACAATGATCTGGTTGAGGTTTCGACCACTGAGGTAAAAATCGCCATACAGTGATAGAATTCGGTAATTTTCTCGGCCACCAGCGGAAAATCCTGGTATTGCGAAATCAGTTTGAGTGCGTCACGGATGCTGTCTTCAAGGTCGCACAAGACCAGCGTGGCACTTTGTGAAGCGGGGTCGCGCAGGATAATCGTATCAAGCTCAACGCCGACATGGTGCTGTATAATTTTTATGACTTCATAAGGTTTTTCAAGCCGCCTGGCCATCAACATCATGCCCAATTCGGTGTGATTGTCTGCGGCTTTTAGAAATTTCTTATACAAGGTGTGGCAGTGGTGGACATCTTCGTCATGGGTGAGCGTCAGACCCGCACGCATTTTACCCCGCAATTGAATAAGGGCGGGCGCAATCTGCAGCGCTCTGGCCATTTCCATGGCGTCTTCGAAAACACCGGGTTTTCCAAATCTGGAGTTATAACTTAAATGTTCACGTGAGCCTTCTTCAACAACACTCAATTGCGCCCAGATCCTGTCACCTGCCTGACTATGGAATGCCGCCATCAATGCCCGGGCATCAGCGGGCCTGTCATTACGCAACGCCTCGA
>CAZVAZ010000167.1:0-5768 GCA_964625235.1 uncultured Hyphomicrobiales bacterium | reverse complement strand
GCACGATTGATGAGGATGTGGTGATGGCCGGTGTTGGCTTTGTCAATTCCGGCAGGAGCCACGCCCATTCCCGACAGGCCGAAAACAACGGTGAGGGGGCTGGAAACGGTGTCGCCATCTTTTAGGTTGACGAAATACTGTTTGGCTCCGGCTTTTGACGGCGCGCCTTGAGCCAGGGCAAATGTTACGCCGGAAAGGCTGATAGCTGCAGCAAATACTGCCGTTGCAATTTTCTTCATTTATTTTTCTCCCAAATGATAATTCGCCGCGTTATAGTCGTGGCACCTGTAAAACACGCCATGGGCAGATTTATTCGGATGTTTGGAAAAAAAAGTTCTTTTGAAGAAGTCAGAAACGGACTTAAGCCCTTATTTCCGCGATTATGGCGCTATTGTCTGGTTGTGACGGGCAGTGCCCAATCTGCGGATGATCTGTCGCAATCGGCCTGTTTGCGGGCGCTGGAGAAAGCCCATCTTTATACGCCGGGAACAAATCTCAAAAGCTGGGTGTTCCGTATGGCCCAACGCATCTGGCTGAATGAACTTCGCGCAGTGGCTGTGCGTCGGGGCGGGGGCATGGTGATTTTGGAAGAAGACCAGATTCCTGAAATTAAACCGGGACCGGAATCGAATTTATTGATCAAAGAAGTGTTATTACAGGTAGGCGCTTTGCCCGAAGCACAACGCGCGACGGTGATTTTGGTTTATGCTGAAGGATTTAGCTATAAGCAGGCCGCTGAAATTCTTGAAATTCCGGTGGGAACGGTGATGAGCCGCCTTGCGGCGGCACGGGCCAGACTTGCCGGGAAATTCAATGATAGCGAAAGTAAACTGGGATGAACAATAATCAAATTTTCAGTGATGAGGAGCTTACCGCATTCCTTGATGGTGAATTTGAACACACCCGTGCTGAGGAAATTCGACAGGCACTGAAAAATGGTTCTGATGTTCAGGCCCGAATTGATGCTTTGTCCGTGAACAAGACCAAGATCGATGAGGCTTTTAACCGGTTGCTCGATGGAGCACCGGATATGCCGGTTTTGCCCGATACAGCTCACCGCGAGACTTCAATTTCGATGGCAAAGTGCTTGAAACTGGTCGCTGTGTTTTCGTTTGTTTTCCTTTTGGCAGGCCTGGGGGCCGGGTATTTTGCCGGGCAGTCAAAAGAAGAAAACTGGCGGGAATTTGTCGCCACATATCAAGCGCTCTATATTCACGCCACTCTGGAGGGCATTGATCAGAAACCTGATGTTGCAAGCATTGAACTTGACCGTGTTTCCCAGGCAATTGGCAAGAAGGTCGACCTGCCGAACCTGGTTCAGCAAAAGCAACTTGACTATAAGCGGGCCCAAATTCTCGGATTTGAAGGTCGACCGCTGATGCAATTGACATTTTTGACGAAACTGGGTGAGCCGATAGCATTGTGCATCATTCGATCCGAGGGGGCGGAAAACAGTGTGGTTGTTGAAAGCGAAATGCGTGGAATGCGCGCTGCATCCTGGGCCAAAGATGGATATGAATACCTGCTGATTGGCGGGCGCGATGCGGCTCTTATCAAAAACGCGGCTGTTGAGTTTGCGAAAAACCTCTAGATTTTCGCTAGCAACTTTTTCATTACCTGGCGGTATTCGTGGTCAATGGATTCTTCCTGCTCATGGCAGCCATTGGCGATAACCTGTTGTCCAGCCACATAAACATCTCTTGGAGTGCGGTCTATTGCACCGAATAGCCAATAATCCACGTACCGGGCTCCGGCGGGACGTTGAATGCCGTCCAGATGAGGGTCAAGCACCACAAAATCAGCGCGTTTGTTGAGGTCTATGACGCCTGTGGGTTGGGCCAAAGCCACGGCCCCGCCGCTGGATGCCTTTTGATAAAGGCTGTCGCCAACGTTGGGGTTGTCTTTATCGGCCAGTATGTTGCGGCGCCTTTTCGATAATCTTTGCGAATATTCCAGCATCTGCAATTCTTCTGCAACATTGGTGCGGATGTTGGAATCTGTGCCGACACCAAAACTTCCTCCGGCTGCCTGAAACTCTTCGGCAGGAAATATACCATCACCCAGATTGGCCTCGGTCATCGGGCACAGACCGGCTGCTGCGCCTGATTTTGCCATGTTGCGGGTTTCTTCGGCTGTCATGTGGGTGGCGTGAATGAGACACCAGTTTGCGTCAATGTTCACATTGTTCAACAGCCATTCGACCGGGCGTGCGCCGCAATGGGCGACACAATCATCAACCTCTTTTGTCTGTTCGGCGATGTGAATGTGCATGGGGCCGCCAGGAACCATGTCGTGGCGAAGTTCTTCAAGTTTTGATAATTCATCCGGTGTTACCGCACGCAGGGAATGCGGGGCTATGCCAATTTCATGGAGAGGTGAGTGGCAATGGTCTTTAAGGCTCTGCAACAATTTTGCATAATCATCCAGCGAATGGACAAAGCGTTTCTGGCCGTGGTTGGGGGCGGTGCCGCCAAACCCTGAATGGGCGTAAAACACGGGCAGATGGGTGAGGGCTATGCCCGAATTTTGAGCGGCCTCGACAATTGCAACAGACATTTGCGCCGGGTCATCATAAGGCGTGCCATCAGGACTATGGTGCAGATAGTGAAATTCACCGACACTGGTGAAACCGCCTTTGAGAAAATCCACATAAAGCCGGGTGGCAATGGCTTTCAGGTCGTCGGCGTCGATGATGGCAACGAACTTGTACATGACTTCGCGCCAGCTCCAGAAGCTGTCGGAAGAATTTCCCCTGACTTCGCCCAGGCCCGCCATGGCGCGCTGGAAGGCATGGGAGTGAAGATTGGTGCCGCCGGGGAGGGCGTAGCCGTTTATATGGGGCAGGTCATGGGGATTGTTGTCACTGTCAAGTGCTGTGAAAAAGCCATTTTCATCAAGTCTGGCGCTGACATTTTGCCGCCAGCCCTGTGCTGTCAGGACGGCAAAAAAATGAAATCCGCGCGCTTTTGTACTGTTGACCATGGGGGGATGTCCTCTTGTGAATTTTTCAAGAGACTATTCGAATTGCCGATTGATTCCAGAAAATTTTAAAGGAATGATCTGTTTAATGTTTGCAAAAGATCAATGACCATTTCGAAACTGCTGCTGATCTGTGCTGTGGCTGCGTCATTTATGAATAATGCGAGGGCGGCGATGGGTGCCACACTTACACCATAAGTTATCAGCGAAGAAAAAGATTTCATATCGTCCTACCGAAATAAGTAGCATCAGAAAAGGCGGGCAAGCGCGGGATTTCCCCCAACTCTCGCCACGCCATTTCCACTCCCTACCTGAGCCAATTTGTTAAGGTTTATAATAGGTTAAAATCAATTTGGTGGAAGTGAAGCTTTAAGTATTGGTTAACCAGAAAGACTGGTTGAAGCTACGCGGTGAATGGGGTATCGACGTTGGCGCTACGTTGTCTCTATTTTGCAATACAGGGAATATACCGTGGATTTCAACCTCCATATTACCGATAACAATCATGATGCCTCATCTTCAGACGCGTTGGAGTGCAGCAGCAGAGACAGACTGAAAACTGAAGCGGTGCGGGCGGTTTCATTAATCCGAAACTGGCCGGATTATGCGGCAACACCCTTGCGCAGTCTGCCCGGGCTGGCTCAAAAGACGAGTGTTGGCCGGATTGACATCAAGGATGAAGCGCAGCGGTTCGGTCTGGGTAGTTTCAAGGCTCTGGGCGGTGCTTATGCAATCTTCAGATTGATTGCGGGGCGGCGTTGCGAAACTGCACTCACTGTGTGTTGCGCCACTGATGGCAACCATGGCCGCTCTGTTGCCTGGGGCGCGCAGATGTTTGGCTGCGATTGTGTTGTTTTTATCCATAAAACTGTCAGTGAAGAACGCAAACAATCAATTGAGCATTATGGTGCGCGCGTGGTGCGCACGGCGGGAAATTATGATGACAGTGTGCGCGAAGCTCAGGCAGCGGCTGAACGCGAAGGCTGGACCGTGGTGTCGGATACGTCTTATGAGGGTTACATGGATATCCCCATGGATGTGATGGCCGGGTATTCGATTATGACCACCGAGGCGATTGAGCAGTGGGGCGACAAGGAGTTGCCGACGCATGTATTTTTGCAAACCGGAGTTGGCTCCATGGCAGCCTCCGTGGTGGTGCAGTTGCAACAGGCTTACGGCGAGAACTGCCCGAAAATCGTGCTGGTTGATCCTGCTGAAGCTGCATGCTGGTACGACAGTTTAAAGGCCGGGGAGCCGCGGGTTGTGGACGGTGATCACGATACTATTATGGCCGGGTTGGCGTGTGGTGAAGTCTCTCATCTGGCATGGGAATTATTGCAACACGATGTTGCAGGTGTGATGATTGTTGACGATAGTGTCGCTGAGCAAACCATGCGATTGCTGGCGCAGGGTAATAATCACGATCGACCTTTGGTTGCCGGTGAATCCGGTGTTGGCGGGCTGGCAGGTTTTATAGCTCTGGCGCACGATGAGGCAGCGCGGGAGAAACTTGGAATTGATGGCGACAGTCGGCTTTTGTTTTTTTCGACAGAAGGTGCAACCGACAGGAAAGTATATCAGGAAATTGTCGGCCAGACACCTGAGCAGGTCATGTTAACTCAAGGTCAGTGAGTGAATAACTTCAAAACCTTCAAATTGCGGGTGGCCGTCATAATGCACGTCGTTTTTCCCGGCGTTTTTGTGGGAATCACGAAAGGCCTGTGATTTTGTCCAGGCTTCAAAATCACTGTGTGACGCCCACACTGTGTGCGAAGAGTAAAGTGTGTATGCTTCCTGCTTTGGCCCTTTGAGCATATGAAACTCGACAAATCCCGGAACACTTTTAAGATTTGAATCCCTATTCTTCCAGATATCCTCAAAGGCCTGTTCGGAGCCGGGTTTAACTTTGAAACGGTTCATGGCGATATACATTTTGGCTTTCCTTGAAGTTAGGGTTGTTTTAAATTCCACGAACCAGTGTCAGCGACTTGCGGTAGGTGCTGGGTGTTACACCATATTGATCTTTAAAGTATCTGCCAAGGTGGGATGAAGATTGAAAACCGCAGCCAAAGGCGATTTCGGAAATATTTAGCCCGGTCTGGCTGAGCAGGCCGGCGGCGCGGGCCAGCCGCAGGGATCTGAAATATTGCGCCGGTGAGGTTTGCAGAAATTTTCTGAACAGGCGATCGAGCTGGCGGTGGGAGATTTTCAGTTCGTTGGCGATATCAATTATCTGCATCGGGTGCTCCAGGTTAGCCTCCATCAGCAACAAGGCTTGTGTCAGTGGCTGGCTATATCCGGCAAAACGGAACGCGGAAGCCAGGTGCTGGGTCTGGCGGCCCTCGCGAATTGTATCGTGAAAATAGTTGTTGGCAATTTTCGCAACCGCCTCGCTGCCGAGGTCCTGCAGGATGAAATGCAGCATCAAATCCAGACACGGTGTGCCACCGGCGCATGAAAACCGCTTGCGGTCAATTTCCATAAGTGAGGAATGAATATCCAAAGTGGGAAAGCGCTCACGATAGGCATCAAGACATTTCCAGTGAATGGTTGAGCGATGGCCATTAAAAAGCCCGGCTTGCGCTGCCACAAACGCGCCATCAGAAAGAGACCCAACAGGGATGTTACGCTTGGCTTGTCCGTGCAGCCAGCGGGTTAAACCGACGTTGGTATAATCATGCGAACGCTCGCCGCCACAAATGATGACGACATCGGGATTTTTTGCGTCATCCAATGGTACGATGCCCAAGGGCACTTCACTGGAGGAAATCACCGGGCCCGGTTCGGCG
>CAZVAZ010000166.1:0-5825 GCA_964625235.1 uncultured Hyphomicrobiales bacterium | reverse complement strand
GAGCCGATGCCTTCGCTGATTTCAATCAGGCGTGAGCGCTGATCCATTTTCCAGCTAAAATCAGCCTGTGGTTTTCGGCCCGCATCAACCTGAACTTCGCGCGGTACCCTTGTCGCAGCCTTATATCTGACTTCCGCGCGTGACACGGGTTCTGCCTGACGCGGAAGCTCAGCCGATACAGATTGCGTCGTGTCCATAAAAGTGACAACAAACGCCGGACTGTTGGCGGTGGTCAACGTCAGTCGTTTGGCATGAAGGCGATAGGTTCGCGGTCCAAACCGGGTCTGGACCTTGTGCAGAACACTGTGATCCGACGTTGCCATGACAGTATCAATAAAGCGCCGGGCATGGTGTTCGCCACCAAGCCAGTAGCTCAAAGCGACAGGGTTCTGGTCATTGTCTGAGGTTGAAAACGCACCAAAAACATCTCTTGCAACGGCATTTTGATGCAGCAACCGGCCATTGCTGGTGAATGTGGCGATAACCTGGGGCAGGGCGTCGGTAAGTTCAAAGGCTTCAAAAGGTGCGGTAGCGCCAATCTCTATGGGCGTATCAACTGAAATAAACAGGCCGCGGCGTCCGTCCGACAGCTCAATGGGGGTAATTCTGGTGGCAATTCTGGCTGTGGCACCTTGATAGGGCAGAGGAATGTGGACCTTTACAGATGTTCCGCCAACCACCGCGCCAAGTGCCTGTGCCACATCTCCGCCAGCATCAAACCACCGGTCCGGCAATGTCCGGGCATCTGGTTCGCCCCAGAAAGATGCCGCACGGTCATTGCCCCACAGGATCCGTTTAAAATCCGGATCCCATATCCAGGCTGGCGCATCCCCCTTATGATGGAGGGCCTTTAACTCATTACTTAAATTTTCTGACACAGCCTTACTACCAGCGCTGCCAACGCTGTTTTCCCTTAGAGTTCAGTTTTGGCCACCCCGAATTATATTGTTATGGTCAAGAAGGTATTCCGCCGCATATACCTTCAGACATTAATACTCTGAAAATTCCGCCACGTCACCTTGATTCATACTTTGTTAAGAGATCATTTGATCCAAAAGCCAACCCAAAAGAGCCCTGAAACATGCATCAATTCCCCCTGGACAAATCCAGAGCCGATACTGCCGGTCTGGCCCACAGTATTTTTATGAACAATGCCGGAGCCAGCCTGCGCCCGGCGGTTGTTACCGAAACCATAAAGGATTTTCTTGATCTCGAAGACCGGGTTGGCGGTCATGCAGCCGCAGAATTAAAGGCAGACCAATTGTCGCAAACCTATGCGTCAATTGCTGCAATGATAGGGGCCATGCCCGAAGAAATAGCCTTGATGGAAAGCCAGACCATCGGCTGGCACGCCATTATCTCAGCCATGGAATTTCATGACGGTGACGAAATCATCGTGACTGCGGCGGAATATATAACCGGGTTGATGGCGCTGATAGAATTACGCCATCGCGTCCGTGTGGTCATTCGCCTGGTTGACTATGATGCAACCGGTATCATCGACCTCGAAAGTCTCGAAAAACACCTGTCAGCGCGCACCAGACTGGTCTGCCTCACTCATATAGCCACCTCCAATGGCACGGTTCATCCGATTATAGAGGCCGGGCGCATTATAAATGAAAAAAGCGACGCGTTTTTTCTGCTTGATGCCTGCCAGAGCGTTGGCCAGAAACCGGTTGATGTTAAGAAAATCGGCTGCCACGCACTCACCGCCACTGGTCGTAAATATATTCGCGGACCGCGCGGAACCGGTTTTGTCTATGTCGCCACTGCTGCGCTAAAACGCCTGAAGCCGCGCTTTCCCGATGGTCACCGCGCAACTTTGAACATGGAAGATGAAATCAGTCTCGTACACGGCGCCGCACGCTTTGAAACTTTCGAGAAAAGCCTGGCCAATGTGGCCGGGCTGGGAGCGGCTGTGGACTATGCGTTGCAACTGGGCATGGAAAACATTGAAGCGCGCATTGAGCTTGTGTCACAGCATTTGCGGGCAAAGCTTAAAGCGGTTGCAGGGATAGACGTGGGCGAAACATTGCAGCCATCTTCCGGGCTGGTCACCATTTCCTCGCCAAAAATGCCGTTAGCATCTCTATATCAACACCTCAGCCAGCAAAATGTCGTTACCAAACACATAGGTTTCGACGCTGCCGCCTGGGATTTCAGGGCAAGACCGCAAAATGAGGTCATTCGCCTGAGCGTTCATTATTACAATACCATTGATGAATGTAACGAAGTCGCTGATTTGATTGCCGGTTACATGACCAGGCAATCCTGAGCAGTCTATCGCCCCTTTTTGGCCGATTTTTCCGCATGGCTGGCCGCCGCAATCAGCTCTTCAGCAATCTCGCGAGCTTCCTCAGGTGAAAAATCCATCGGAATTTCAGTTTTTCCAGCGGATACAAATATCCTCACCCCACCCTCCGAGGTCGGCGCTATTTGTATGTCGGCGATGATGTCTGAACTTGAATTGATACCCATGAAGCGAAAATATCCTTATTTGCTGCATCAGGCAAGCCAATCAGCTGTTAAGATGCAAGAATTGCCGGGAAATCAAAAATGTGGCTTGCAAGAGGGCCGGGCAATCTTGTAAACCGTGCAAGTGAGGTTGAAACAATCACATCCAACCCTCACCCCATGTGCCGCCTTAGCTCAGTTGGTTAGAGCGCTAGATTGTGGATCTAGAGGTCCCCTGTTCAATTCAGGGAGGCGGTACCATTTTCCCCGGCTTGAATTATGTATCCAGCCCCTTGTGGCGATAGAGCACAACGCCGGGGGTTTCCCAGCTGGTTATGGGGGCCATCATCGGCGCATTTGGCGTTTAAAGCGGGTGCTCTAACCGTGATACAGGTTAGACCTGTCCAGATTGGTGGCGCTGCGTTCACCGCACAGCGCGATGGTCATATCCAGTTCTTTGGCGATTATTTCAAGGGCCAGCGTTACACCTTTCTGCCCCATGGCACCAAGACCGTAAAGCATCGGGCGGCCGATATATGTGCCTTTGGCACCGAGGCAAAGAGCCTTGAAAACGTCCTGGCCTGAGCGAATTCCGCCGTCAAAATGCACTTCTATTTTGTCGCCAACCGCTTCAACAATTGCCGGTAAAGCCTCGATTGACGATGGTGCGCCATCCAGCTGGCGGCCGCCATGGTTGGAGACGATGATTGCATCAGCGCCGGTTTTAACGGCTGTCTTTGCATCTTCCGCATCCAGAATACCTTTCAAAATCAAAGGCCCGCCAAATCTCTCCTTTATCCATGCCACATCATCCCAACACAAAGTTGGATCGAACTGATTTGCCGTCCATTCGGCCAGGGAAGACATGTCATCAACCCCTTTGACGTGGCCGATGATGTTGCGGAATTCATGGCGTCTGGTCTTCAACATGCTGAAACACCAGCGCGGGCGCCGGGCCATGTCCATGAGGTTCCACAGGCCCAGCCTTGGCGGCGCGCTGAGACCGTTTCTCAAATCCTGATGGCGCTGGGCCAGAACCTGCAAGTCAAGCGTCAGCACCAGAGCCGAACACCCGGCAGCTTTGGCCCGGTCAATCAGATTGCCAACAAATTCCCTGTCCTTCATCACATAGAGCTGGAACCAGAAAGGTTTAGTGGTGACCGAAGCCACATCTTCAATCGAACAGATACTCATGGTCGAGAGCGTGAACGGCACGCCGAATTCCTCACAAGCCTTGGCGGCCAGCATTTCACCATCGCCATGTTGCATGCCGGTTAACCCGGTAGGTGCAACAGCAACCGGCATGGCGACTTTCTCGCCCAGCATTGTGGTTTCCAACGAGCGCTCCGCCATATCAACGGCGACACGCTGGCGCAGCTTTATTTTGCCGAAATCTTCTTCGTTGGCGCGATAGGTACTTTGCGACCACGAGCCGCTGTCGGCATAATCATAAAACATTTTAGGCACCCGTCTGCGAGCCAGTTCCTGAAGGTCTTTGATTTCTAGGATTTGCGTCATTACTAACTTTCCCGCTGGTGCTGAAAATGAGTTATTACTATATCTCATCGTTTCGACAACCGAAAAAATGTTTTTCCCATGGCGTTACAAAACCGCGTCACTGCCTTTGGCGAAATAATCGCCCATCGTGCCCGCGGACACATGATGGGCAATCGCGGCGGGCGCATTCACAAACCCGACCGCACTTTGAGCACAAGGCGTTGGGCGTCTGATGCCTGGATAATCTGCGTGCTGGAATTCAAACAACGTCATCGTCGCGTAATGGCTGCCAACAGCTATACGGAGCTGTTTTTTCTTGATGAGGTAACAGCTCTTTCTGCCGGACACCGGCCCTGCTTTGAATGCCGCAGAAAAACAGCCAATGACTTTGCTGAAAAATGGGGAGCGATTGCCGGTCTCGACGCCCGCGCCCGCGCCGGTGATATGGATAAGCGTCTGCATCCTGAGCGGGTAAAGACACAAAAAACCGGCAAATACCCGCGCCGGAATTTATCAAACCTGCCGGACGGGACAATGATACTGTGGCAGGGCCAACCCGCAGCAATCAAAGACAATCAATTGCTGCCGTGGACAATTGAGGGCTATGGAACCCCGGTTGCACGGCCACTCAGGATTGACGTTGATGTTCTCACACCCTCATGTACAGTAGATGTTCTCAACGCCGGATATCAGCCCCTGTTTCATCGGAGCAAGCATGGCCCCAACCGCCAACAATAGCCGGGTATTCCCCCGCCAGTTCAATCATGCCTACCCCAGTGCCGCACGCGGCGAGGGTGCTTATCTGTATGACACCACAGGCAAGGCCTATCTTGATGCATCGGGCGGGGCAGCCGTTTCATGTCTTGGCCATGGCCACCCGCGCGTCATTGCCGCCATCAAAGCCCAACTCGATAAGATGGCCTTTGCGCATACGTCGTTTTTCACCAATGAAACCGCCGAAGAACTGGCGCAATTTCTGTGCGACAGAGCACCCGACGGTTTTGGCCGGGCATATTTCCTGTCAGGCGGCTCAGAGGCAAACGATACCGCCATGAAGCTCGCCCGCCAGGTGCATCTTGAGCGCGGCAACACTGATCGAAGTCACTATATTGCCCGCCACCAGTCTTATCATGGCAACACGGTTGGCACCTTGTCCCTGTGCGGATATCCGGCACGCCGGGCGCCCTTTGAGCCCATTTTACTGCCCAACATCAGCCATATTGCCCCGTGTTACGCCTACCGCCACCAGCAAGATGATGAGAGCCTGGAAGAGTACGGCCTGCGTGCCGCCGGTGAACTTGAAACAGAAATTCTGCGGGTGGGACCGGAAAAAGTTGCTGCGTTTTTTGCCGAAACTGTTGTTGGCTCAACCCTGGGGGCCGTATGCGCAGCACCGGGTTATTTCAGGGAAATCAGACGGATTTGCGACACGTATGGTGTCTTTCTGGTGCTCGATGAAGTCATGTCCGGCATGGGCCGTACCGGTCATCTTTTCGCCTGTCAGGCCGAAGGCGTTGTGCCTGACATGATCTCGATTGCCAAAGGATTGGGCGGCGGTTATCAGCCGATCAGCGCGCTCATGGTACACAATGATCTCGTTGATACCATCGAAGGCGGCAGCGGCGCCTTTATGCACGGACACACCTATATCGGCCACGCAACCGCATGTTCGGCAGCCCTGGCCGTGCAAAAAATTATCGACGAGGAAAACCTGCTCGAGCGCGTACAGATCATTGGTGCCAGGGTGCATGATGCTCTGGTGGAGCGTTTGGGCAACCATCAACATGTGGGCGACATTCGCGGCCGCGGCCTGTTTTTAGGCGTGGAGCTTGTGCAGGACAAATCAACCAAGAAACCTTTTCCGCGCGCCATCA
>CAZVAZ010000165.1:3095-5836 GCA_964625235.1 uncultured Hyphomicrobiales bacterium | reverse complement strand
ACCGGTGAAAGGCTATGCTCTAAATAACCGGCAATATAACGAAACTTTTACACTCAACTGGCTACGGTGTGCTTTCGATATGGTGTCATTGACCTGAATTTGAATTGCCAGATGAATAAACTTGGAAAAGAGCTGGCAGCGTTTGATACATTCGCAGTACAAAAGCGCATGCCGATGTCGGGCAAAACATTTACGCCTTTTTCAAATTTTTTTGATGCGCCTTTGCAGGATTGCGAGATTGCCGGGATCACAAGCGCCTTATCCGGCCCCGACAGCGGTGATCTTGCCAGCGAAGCAGCGCAGCTTGCCAGATGAAATCACGGACGGGCCTTCGCGAGATTGATTTCCTCCGTGTCAGAGGCAAAAACAGACCCATAAGAGTGTATGAGCCTCTGGGGTATTATCTCGAAAAAGACCGGACTCAGATGCTTGAAGCACTTCCGCGCTTTGACGATGCCATGAAACTCTACCGTGATCGACGCTGGAAAGAAGCAGGTGCGGGGTTTGAGGAATTTCTGGCGGGTTATCCAGGTGATAAAGTCGCCAGTCTGTATGTATCGCGATGCGCCTTCTATCTCCAAAAACCTCCAGGAGATAATTGGAACGGTGTCTGGAACAGACGGTCCCGGTAGAGATTTTCATCGCGAAAAAGGCCCGGTTTTTCAAGCAAGGTGCAGCGAAAGATACCAGGCCAGCTATTGTGGCGGTGAAGTCCAAATCTGATAGCTGTTTGGCAATAACCTGAAATCAAGCTATGGTATCGCCAGTAAAAATAATGCCTGAATGGGAAAAGGGATCGGGCGGATGGCAGAAAAAAAACCAGCTATACAAAAAGAAATCATTACCAAGTGGCAGGATATTGTTGATTTAACGGCAAGCATTGCTGACGTTCCAGCTAGCCTGATAATGAAAACAGATGCACCCGATCATGCCGTATTGGTATCGAGCGAAGGTGATGAAAATCCCTATTTTGTTGGTCAGTCTTTTGAACTCAGTCCCAGGCTGTACTGTCATGCCGTCTTAGAGGGTTGCGATGAACTTGTGGTATGTGATGCTCATACAGACCCAGACTGGAATGACAATGAAGACCTGAAGCACGGCATGTCATTTTATATCGGTTATCCCCTGCAATGGCCCGATGGCAGTCTCTTTGGCACCATCTGTGTGCTTGACTGCTGTGAAAACAAAAAGGCGCTGCTCTACAAGGATCTGTTGAAAGAATTTCGCAGTGTTATTGAAACCGATCTGGCCCTGTTAATCGAAATTCACGAGCGTCGCAAACTTGAAAATGAACTTCAACATTCACTGGATGTTCTTGAGGCCCGGGTGGCGGAGCGCACACAAAACCTGAGTGATGCCAACCAGAATTTACGTAATGAGATTACCGCCCGTAAACAAGCTCAACAGGTACTCAGGCGGCGCGAAAAAGAGGTTGAAGAGGTCAATACAGCTTTGCGGGTGTTACTAACGCAAATGGAAACTTCACGCGGGGAGTTTGAAGAGCAGATTTTAAAGCGTATCAATGATCTGGTCCTGCCGCACGTTGAAAAGATCAAACAGAGCATTCCATCAGAGGATAGTCTTTTCAATTATCTCGAACTGCTTGAAGGAAATCTACGGCAGATCACCTCGTCATTTGCCGGCCATCTTTCGCAGGCAATGGATGGCCTGACATCAACAGAGATAGAGATTGCACAATTGGTGATGAGTGGTAATTCAACCAAGGATATTGCCAAAATTCTCTCTCGGGAAAAAAGCACGGTCGATTTTCATCGCAATAATATCCGCAAAAAACTCCGCATTGAAAACCGTGCCAGAGATTTGCGTACCCACCTCCTGTCTCTCCACTAATAAGGGGATTTTCCCCCTATTATCCTCCTATTTTTCCGATACTGGAATTGTTGAAAGCCAATGCTAGGCTTTTGAGGGAGGCTGGAGACCTTTTCCAGTCTGGATTATTGTATCTAGGAGGATATTATGGATAGACAAGATCTTAAGCCCACACTTGTAAATGGTGCCAAAGATAAAACCGCTCCGGGACTTTCCCGGCGTTCGTTTTTTATGGCGGCCGGTGCTGCCGGTGTTGGAGCGGCGGCAACCACCTTGGGCTCTACGCCCGCTGCGGCGCAATCCACCGACTGGACACAGCCCGGCAATAATAACCGCGTTATTGAATTACAGAACAAAACCAGCTTTGCCGACGGTTCCATCGGCATTGAATTTTATGGCCATTGCGCCTTGAAGATAACCTCACCAGGTGGTGCCACTATTATGTTTGACCCCTGGCGCAATGACCCTTCAGGTGCCTGGGGATTGTGGTACAAGTACAAATTCCCTGAAACGCTGGTTGATATCACCATGTCAACGCATACTCATTTTGATCATGATGCCATAGACCGACCGCAATCGACCATGGTTCTCGATCGCATGGTGGGAAATTTTGAATTTGCTGATTTGAAAATTACCGGCTTTGCCGACAAGCATGCCTGTGTGGCACCGGGTTGGTATCCGTGGACAGATGCGCTCAAGGAATTTGGCGTTGAAGCCTGCCCGCCCAATAATGTAGGCCATATGGATATGGTGGTTTATCTTATTGAAACCGGTGGCATCAGAACTTTGATCTGGGGGGACAATCGACATAACCCGGGTGATGGCTTCTGGGACGCTATCGGTCAGGTGGACGTTTTGACCATTCCGATTGATGGTTCTGAACATATTCTTTCTTATGACCAGGGCAATGC
>CAZVAZ010000165.1:0-2995 GCA_964625235.1 uncultured Hyphomicrobiales bacterium | reverse complement strand
AAGGAAGCAGACTATCTGAAACTCAATCCCCTGGGCCAGGTACCGACACTGGTGGATAATGGCGAGATTATTCGCGATTCGTGCGCCATCCTGGTTTACCTCAGTGACAAATACGACAGCTCCGGCAACTGGAGTGGCAAAACCGCTGCGGAAAAAGCCCATATACAGGAATGGTTGTCGATTGCTGTGCGTGAAATGATCCTCGGCCCGGCATTTGCCCGGGCGGTGAAACTCTTCGGCAGACCGTATGATCTTGAAGAAGCTCAAGCACTGACCCATCAGCTTTTCACCGATGTCATGGAGCCGCACCTGCAACAAAACCAGTGGCTGGCAGCCTCACGCCCGACAATAGCCGACATTGCCAGTTACGCCTATGTGACGGTGTCAGATGAAGGCGAAGTGTATCTCGATAAGTATCCCAATATCCAGCGCTGGCTCAAGGATGTGGAGGCACTGCCCGGATTTGTGCCAATGGTCCGTGCGGGTGGCTAAGCCGGGTTTCTGGCTGTGATCACCCATGAACTTGAGCCCATCACCACGCCATCATCGGTGACATGAGGTTCCAGCAGTTTACGTAAATCTGCTTCGATTTGCTCGCGTTTTTGCTCACCCAGTTCACCGGCCTCGCGGAAAACCTCACCGGCTGGACCAAGAGCCAGTTGAAACCCGATGGCATCCTCAATTGAATCTCCCATGCGAACCGGTGCATCCACACGTTCAAATTCAATTCTGTCGTAACCGGCAGCACGCAATTGCCCGGTTACCATATCCTGCCCGGCCATCGAAAACGGCCCGGGCCCGCAGGTGTTGGCATCTTCGCCCGGTGGCGGCAGATGTTTGAGCGCAACCGCCTTGGCAGCTCCGAGCCAAGGGTTGTCTTCCATTGTGCGCCAGACAATCATCGTCAGGCGGCCGTCCGGCTTCAGCGCGGTGCGCATATTCTTGAAAGCCACCACCGGGTTTTCAAAGAACATTGTGCCAAAGCGCGAAAACATCATGTCATGAACGGGCTCGAACGACTGCCTTTGAATGTCGGAAATCACAAACGAGATGTTTTTCACACCCTTTTCAGCAGCCTCTTTGCGGCCATACTCCAAAAACCCGTCACAGCAATCCGTCGCCATCACGTGGCCACTGTCACCGGTGCGTTCAGCCAGCATGATCGCCGTGTCGCCAAAACCCGCACCGGCATCAACAATCCTGTCGCCCGGATTAACCTCCAGTTTGGGGAAAATGGCTTCGCTGTGCTGGCTCAATCCGCCCACCAGCACATGTTTGTACCTGACAAATTTTGGCACCAGCACCTCATTCCAGAACCGCACAAACTCTGTTTGATCGTCGCTTTCCTGAACGCTCATATGCACTCTCCAAATTATAAAATCAAACGATTGGTCGCCGGAGTTAAAAACCTGAGCCTGATCCGGTCCCTTGTCAAGATTTCAACTGATCAATTATTTGCGCCAGTAATTCGATGCCGGGAGAAATTCTGTCGATGTCGATGGAAGAAATACCCAGGCGAATATAATTTCGCGGCGCTGGCTGGCGGCCAAACCATATGGTTCCCGGCTCGACAATAATGCCGCTTTTGAGAGCGAGGGCGCAGAGACTGTCGGCATCAAGACCTTTCGGCCCCTGAACCCAGAAATTCGAACCACCGGAACTTGAAATTCCGGAGGCATAAGGAAAATAGCGCGAAAGTGCGCGGCCCATTTCCATACCGCGCGCGTGGTAGGTGCGGTGCAGTCTGTGGACCAGCGCATCATGATGTCCCAGAGACAAAAACAACGCCGTGGTACGCTGATTGTTGTTGGGGGGGTGGCGGACCATGAGGCGGCGCAACTGCCGGGCTTCGCGCACCAGTTCGCGTGGGCCGACAAGATAGCCCAGCCGCAACCCCGGAAACAGTGTCTTGGACAGGCTGCCGACATAGACGACGCGCCCGTATTTGTCTTGTGACTTCAGTGCCGGACGGGGTTGAGCGCTGAAATTGGTATCAAACTCATAATCGTCTTCGATAATGATGCAATCAAATTTTTCTGCCGCTTCAAGTAATTCCTGCCGACGTTCGGGGGGCATGCTTACGGTTGTAGGAGCCTGATAGCTGGGTGTGGTGAATATGATATTACAATTTTTGAAAGCAGGTCCAAGGGTTAGCCCGTGCTCGTCAACATCAAGATACTCCAGCCTGTTGGTTTTTAGTCGGAAAATATTGCGGGCATCAGGATATCCGGGTTCTTCAAAGCCCACCGTGGTCTCCGGTGTCACCAGAAGACTGGCCAGCAGATAAAGTGCATTTTGTGCCCCCATGGTGACCAGAATTTCATCATGATCAGCCAGAATTCCACGTCGTGGCAGGACATGGGTTCTGATCTGCTCTATCAACATTTCATCATCGCTGCCGTATGCGTCTGCTGTGGAAATATCCAGCCATCTTTTGCCCAGTACCTGGCGCGAACACTCGCGCCATTCGGCAATGGGGAATAACCTGGGATCGACCTGCCCGCTGATAAAGGGATAAGGATATTCACGCCAGTCTTTTGGTTTGGAAATGTTGTCCTGTTCGCTTGGTCTGACGCGAAATCGCCGGGACCAGTTTATGGTACTCTCATCGCCGATTTTGGTAATCTGGTCACCGGGTGCCAGAGTAACGCGGCCTTCAAGGATTTTGCCGTTAACGTAGTATCCACTGCGTTCCTGCGCCACCAGATAACCGTCATCAAGCAGACCCTGATAGGCCAAAACCACTGTATTGCGCGAAACGCCCATGTTTTGTGCCATTTTTCGGCTGGAGGGCACACGTTCGTTAGCCGGAAGATGTCCGGTTAAAATTGCCGAAACCAGCACCTGGCGTATTTCGGTCTGCAAATTAATGCGTCCCGAGCGGCTTAACTGAAAGAGGGTATCGCGCATATTTTGGTCTCAAGTTATAGCTACATCTGGCCCTACTATGCGACCGGAAAAACACTAGGGTCAAGTTTGATTTATGGTAAAGTGC
>CAZVAZ010000164.1:0-5849 GCA_964625235.1 uncultured Hyphomicrobiales bacterium | reverse complement strand
TAATCCTGCATCAAAATCGGGCCGCGATCACCGGCTGTCATACTGTTTTGGTTGTCAGAAACCGGGTTACCACCGGTTGTTGTGAGTATTTTACGTTCCGTCATCTTTTTATCTCCAGATTTGAAAAAGCTCGCCTGCACTTGGCCTACCAGAAAAACTCGTATAAGGTCAAATTCAAGTTTCTTAAATAGTGATAAGTTTTTCTTATGATAACCTTTCGATGATAAGCATACGACAGCTCACCTATTTCAATGCGCTGGCCCGGGAACTGCATTTCGGGCGTGCAGCTGAGCTCTGCTGCGTCAGCCAGCCGGCTTTAAGCATGCAGATATCCGAACTCGAACAATCTCTGAAAATTCAACTGGTCGTGCGTCATTCAAGATACATTACCCTAACCGGCCAGGGCAAGGAGATTGCCCGGCGCGCCAGACGCATTCTCACCAGCATTGACGACCTTGCAGATTTTGCCCGTCATGGCACAAAACTTCTCACCGGGCCTTTGAAACTGGGCGTTATTCCCACTATCGGGCCTTATTTACTGCCGCGTATCCTGCCGCTGCTAAAGCAGAACTTTCCTCAATTGACCATTTCCTTACGCGAAAGCCAGACCGAAAACCTGCTCCAGCTCCTGTCATCCAACCATCTGGACGTTGCCCTTCTTGCCTTACCGGTGGATACAAAGGAAATTGAGCAGGTCCCGCTTTTTGATGATCCGTTTTTACTGGCTGTCCCAAATGATCATCCATTGAGCGCAAAAAACAGCGTGAGCATTGACGACCTTGAAGACAACCGTCTGTTATTGCTGGAAGAAGGTCATTGCCTGCGCGATCAGGCAGCCTCCGTCTGCCACCTCGCCGGTGTTGATGGCTTTGATGAATTTGGCGCATCCAGCCTTGCCACCATTTTGCAAATGGTCACAAACGGCTACGGCATCACCCTGCTGCCAGACCTGTGCCAGCCGGTTGAAACCAGCCACCTGCCCGGCATATCCGTGCTTGCGCTGAAAGACCCGGCACCGTCGCGTACCATAGGCCTCGCCTGGCGACGCACCTCTTCGCGCAAGGTCGATTACATCGAACTTGGCCGCACCATCGTTGAAGCGCATGAAGGAGCCGCCCCCAAGGTCACCTGACTGTCACAAAAACGTTATTTCCAATCTCCAGCGACAATACCCATTTAAACGACCATACCTATTTAAATGCCAGCCCTTCAGGCAGCATTCTTTAAAGACCGACCACAAACCAGGAGATGTAAAATGAAACCCAGATTATTGACCACCGCCCTGATAGGGGCTGCCGCAATTGTAGCATTGCCGATGACAGCAGTGCTGGCAGACTCCAATGGCTCGACGCAACCGACAGTCATAACCCTCACCCAGACACCGTGCCAGTTTCTCGAAAGCGAAACCAAGGACCAGGGTTTTAAATCAACCAAAAAGGCTGACTGCGAAGCGATCAATGCCAAAACCGCAGAACAAAGACTGAAAGATGCACCGGTGATGAAACTCAAGGCAGGAAAATACATTTTCCGCGTCACCAATAAAAACGTACCCTACGGCCTGGGCTTTTATCTGCGCGGTGCGGGTGTTGTAGGTCTCGTTACCCTGCCAAAAGTATCAGGTGGCGGTCTTTCACTCGGCGTTACCAAGGATTACGCCATAAACCTCAAACCCGGCGAATACGTTTACTCCTGCCCCCTCAACACCACACCGGATTACACAATCATCGTTGAAGGTTAGGCGCATTTATTGGCAGGTTGGTGAAATTACCGGCGTTCAAGAACGACGAATGTAATGCTGGAACTGTCACCTTCCTGCTGCTTATGCGGCTGGCGCGAAACCTCGTGCCAGTGCTCGGGATCAAGTTCGGGAAAACGGGTATCTCCCACCACATCTGCATGAACTTCGGTTTTGTAAATTCTGTCAGCAAGGCTCAGCGTCTGGGCATAAATCTCGCCGCCACCAATCACCATAATCTCATCCGCACCTCTTTGTCCGGCCAGACGTTTTGCCAGTTCCAGACCTGAGGCAACGCCGGGTACAACGTGAACGCCCTCATGCTCAAATGTCTCACTGCGCGTTACCACAATATTATCGCGGCCCGGCAAAGGCCGGCCAATGGCTTCAAAGGTCTTGCGCCCCATCAACACCGGTTTGTGCAGGGTTTTTTGCTTAAAATATTTCAGATCACTGGAGAGTTTCCACGGCATCTCCCCGGTATCGCCAATGACGCCGTTGTCCGCCACCGCAACAATCAGGCAAACGCGCAAATCCGCCATGCTTACACAGCCACTTTTGCAGCAATATGGGGATGGAACTGATAGTCCTGAATTTCGAAATCTTCAAATTCAAAGGCGTCGATATCCTTGACATCTGAATTTATCACCAGCTTTGGCAACGGCAATGGTGCGCGCGCCAGTTGCGCGTCGGCCTGCTCCAGATGATTAAGATAAAGATGCACATCCCCAAAACTGTGGATAAATTCACCAACCCGCAATCCCGCCACCTGCGCCACCATATGGGTGAACAGGGCGTAGGAGGCGATATTAAACGGCACGCCCAAAAATATATCAGCACTGCGCTGATAGAGCTGGCACGACAGCGCGCCATCGGCCACATAAAACTGAAACAGGCAATGACACGGCGGCAGCGCCATCTCATCAATCTGCGCCACATTCCAGGCGCAAACAATATGGCGGCGCGAATCAGGATTATTCTTCAACCCGTCAATCAGCTCGGCAATCTGATCAAAATGTCCACCATCACCAGCCGGCCATGAGCGCCATTGTTTACCATAGACCGGCCCCAGTTCACCGCTCGCATCCGCCCATTCATTCCAGATTCTAACGCCATGATCGTTGAGATATTTGACGTTGGTCTCCCCCTTCAAAAACCACAACAACTCATAAATAATAGATTTAAGATGAAGCCGCTTGGTGGTGACAAGAGGAAAACCTGAGGCCAGATCAAAGCGCAATTGCGCCCCGAAGACACTCAACGTCCCCGTACCAGTACGATCCCCTTTTTCAGCGCCGCCTTCACGGATTTCCCGCATCAAATCCAAATAATTCCGCATAAATCCATGTGTCTCACGATTCGGTATCGACGCAAAGTATATGCGTCACCGGGCCCGCAATTCCCCTATACCTGAAACAATAATACCAAAGGCGTTGGCGTTTGAACGATAACTCACACCGTCTTACCGGCGAAAGCCGGTATCCAGGCAGCACGGTATGAACTTGGCGCACTGGATACCGGCTTCCGCCGGTAAGACGAGGATATGGATTAAGCCTCGTCGCCACTGGTATAACCCCACCCAACGGACCTCGCAAAAGTGCCAACAGCAGTCGCCCGGAGCCCTTCAGCTTTCGGCCTTTGCTGCCGTTGAGGAAAAGCAGTCTGGCATGCTTTCAAGAATCCAAAGCAGACATTTCAATCCCAATTAATCCAAATGCTAGTTTTGGTGTCGATCTGTGATAGTTATTTCATCAGGTTGAATAAGTAGTTCACGACGGATAGACTGTGAGTTTAATAAGCAGAGTGTGAGGTGCCTCCAGTGAAGATTGAATCGCAAGATAAAAGAATCGACCAACTCTTGAAAGGCAGTACTTTCACTATACCGAGATTTCAAAGAGCGTATTCTTGGGAGCCAGATCATGTGGCGGAATTTTGGTCAGACATCATCGAAAACATGTCGGAATCCTATTTTATCGGTTCGATGGTTGTATACACGGTCGGTCGCTCGTCACTTGCGGTTGTGGACGGTCAGCAAAGATTGACCACAATCACCATTCTACTTTGTGCTATTCGTGAAGGTTTCAAAAGTTTGAAACGAAATGACCTAGCGGATGGCCTTCAGACCTATATTGAACAGAAAAACCGAGAAAACGAAACTGTTTACGTTCTCCAAACGGAGACATCTTTTCCATTCCTCCAAGAGGTCGTTCTGAAAAATGGAGCTGCGGATGCCCCCTATGAGATTGGTCTTGAAGAAGAGGCTATCCAACGAGCATACGAGATTTTTAAGGATCAAATTTCTACAAACGTTGATGAATTTCTAAAGAACAAGGAACAAAGTAAAAATGACAATGTGAATGACGCGACGAATTGGCTTTCCTCTCTCCGCGATACGGTTTTCGATTTGAATGTTATTCTCGTCACACTGGACAATGAAGACGACGCATATTTGATCTTTGAGACGCTCAATACACGTGGCAAAGACCTCGCTTTGTCCGATTTGCTAAGAAACCACTTCGCAAAGCACTTAAAGCCAAAAGGCGGTGTAGATCAATCGAAACTGAAATGGGGGAAAGTATTAGATACGATCATGGGTGCTCCATTTCGATTGGATCCTGATACTTTTATTGTTCATTCATGGCAATCCCGATACGATTTCGTAACGAAGGCAAAGACTTTTAAGAAAGTTAAGGAGACTGTTGGTAAAAAGAATGCAAATTCCCATCTTGATCGGTTTGTATCTGATTCAGAACACTGGCGTTCAATATTTGATACAGATTACAAATGGACAAAAGAGGAAAAAGACATCGCTCGATCTCTTGCGGCGCTACGAATTTTTAAAGTTGTTCAGCCAGCCCCCGGCATCCTTTCCTTGATACGCGCATACCGAGACGAGATCATAAAATTGAAGGTTCTGAAAAAAGCCGTGGCTAATATCGAGAAATTTCATTTTTCATTCAACGCCATAACATCCTCAAGGTCGTCCGGAGGAATCTCTGGAATGTATTCCTCTTTTGGCAGGCAAATATTTAATGCCAAGGATAGCAATGGAGTAGGAATTGCTATCGACGAACTTGTAAAAAAACTCCAAGATAGAGAAGTGCCAATCACAGAATTTGACGCAGGATTTGGCCAAATTTTTTATACGCAAAATAATTCCTCACAAAAAGCATTGGTGCAATACATCCTCAAAAAGGTAGCAATCCTTGAATGTCAGCCATTCATAGGTGAGACAGACGATTTGACCATTGAGCATTTGCTACCACAAGCTAGCTTAAAAAATGGGGAAAGCGAGGCAACAGTGGGGCAAATAGGAAATTTAATATTAGTTGATGCGAAAACGAACGAAATGCTTGAGACAAAAAGCTTTAAGGAAAAGAAGGAAATACTGGAAGAAAGAGGTTACAAACTGCCGGAGATTTTAGATGTGGCAGGCAATTTGGATGTAGATGTCATTACGGAAAACACCCAACGGATTTCCGAACTGGCTAGAGGTGCTGTATGGAAAGTTTGACCGTAGATGCAATTATGGCACGCTAATTGTTTATCTTGCGACGACAGTTTTATGACTTAAAACGCTGTCCACACAATACACCTCTAATGTCTCCTTCCTCCCCAATTTCCGCCGCCCCATATTGCGCATAAAATGATTGTTCAGCGCCAAAATCTCTCTCCATACCCTCGCCATAAAACGCTGCTTTGCACCCCCATTCAACACCACACCAACAAAACAAATATCAATGGCCTTTTTTTAACAAATACATATTTTATATTAATTCTGCCGGGTCAAACCGGCTATGGCGATAAATGGCTTTCGTAATAAACCATTCGGACCCGGGGGCGGTACCCGGCGCCTCCACCAATTATCTCGAGCCGTTAGCTGCGGTGGTTATATGAGAATATGGGGGCGAAACAGGATCGACGAGGGTGTAAAGGAATTGTTTTCGCTCGGCATGGTTCCGCCGATATCGGGCCGTTTTAATAGCCCCAAATCAATCCTTGCTCTTGCCGGTCAGATGAATTGTCCATAAACGCAGACCAAAATAGCCATCAGATATGATCTATTTTCAAAGATGTTTTTCAGGAAGCATTTTCTTATGAAGAATACGCGTAA
>CAZVAZ010000163.1:0-5873 GCA_964625235.1 uncultured Hyphomicrobiales bacterium | reverse complement strand
ATCATAGCCAAGATCGGCAAGAATCAACCCGGCCAGGACGATTTGAGCAGTGGTATTGGCCTTGCTTACCATCAAAGGTGCCACTTTGATATTAAACCCCATAATCCACGCCAGCAAAAAGGCACCGATAATCAGCAAATCGCGGCTGACAACTAAAATGACCAGCCACATCGGCAAATGCCCGAGTTGCCCCAGGGCCACGTAGATTGAAACCAGCAGTATCTTGTCTGCAACAGGGTCGAGGTAAGCACCAAGCTTGGTCGCCTGATTAAATCGCTTGGCGATAAAGCCATCAATACCATCGGACAGTCCAGCCAGAATAAACAGAATAAAGGCATAAGACATCTGCCCGGAATTAATCAGCAAAATGATTACCGGCACGATTAAAATTCTGATGATGGTGATTATATTGGGAAGAGACACTCTTAGTTCCTTACCCCCGGATCAGAACCAGCTTTGTTATTAATGGAACGGCTCAATTCTCAGCAGTAAGGACCCAGCCGTCCCCCATATCGCGCATGAACAATCCCTGTTGGGATAATCTGTCTTCAAGATCAAAGGTTTCGCCAGCGTATGTCAGATAAACCACGGCTCCGCGTTGAGACAGGGCACGAATATCCAGGCGCAAAACGCCTTCTGTTCCCATAATACGTGAGCGAATGCCTTTCCATTCCCGAAAACTGCTAAAGGGTACTGTTACCAGCAAACGCTCGCCTGTCAATTCCGGTCCGGCCTGGGCAGAGTTTTTCCACATAGCCTCCATTTCCGTCATAAATCTGATGGCGGCTTTTTGAGCGGTTTCAACCACTTTTTCGGGCGTGCCGGAGAAACTTTCAGACATCTCGATATCACCGGCAGGGCTGGACCCTAACAATGTGACCCGTAAACGTGTCTTCCTGTCATTAAACTGGGCAGCAGAAACCAGAACATTACTGACTTTATATCTCGCTTTGATGGCTGCCAGACTATCCGCGTTACCGTCCAGTGCTTCATCGGCGCTGATTGCCTGAATGTCTTCTATGCCACCGATTGGCAAAACCACCGGCAGTAAAAAAGCATCCGCATCAATATTTGCCCAGGCAGTTTTTAGCGGATTGGGATCATCCCACAGAATGGCCCGGCCATCTTCAACAAATACCGGCAATATCAAAACCGGATCCGCCTGTTTGTCGGAAAACGGTATCGAAAACTGGTTCATCAACGAGCGCACAGCGGCAGGCTGGAAGGATATATTCAATTCGGCAATATAGCGTTTGGGCCCGGTTTTTTCTTCGGTAACAGAAATACCTCTGACCAGCCTGCCAATTTCGGCAGCGGGCAGCTTTAATAAAGTCTGTGCCTGCGGAGAGCTGCTCAGCCGGTTGATAAGCTTCCTGAATGCTGCAACCTGACCCTGTCGCATCGCCTTTATTTTTGCTTCACTGGCGGTTTTGGACTTGGCGTCGACCTTGACACCCTTGATCAGATAAATTTCAGCGCGGGCAGGATCATTGAGAACACTAAAGACAAATGCCATGGACAGCGCCAGAAACCAGACAATCAACAGGTTTTTCCTGTTGTGGTTCACGGCTGAATTTACGTTAGCGTAGGTCAATGGTCACTCCCTTTGGTAATCCTCATACTCAATATAGTTCTGATTTTATAATCTACCAGATGAATGATACATGAATAAATCAACGGATGAGTGACTGCACACAATTCGGCCTGGCAAAAAATCCCTCGCGCACAACACTTAAAGCTGCAAAACACCGTATAATCCAGCAGTTTCTACGGGTATAAACAAAATTTGAACTTGCACCACCTGCCTAATTCTGATTGACCTAACTTTTAGAGTTTCGAACCGATTGGACAGTTGTTGTTGTCAAATTCCAACTCTACATATGCTCAGGCAGGCGTCGACATTGAAGCTGGCAACAAGCTGGTCGAGGCCATAAAGCCTCTTGCCAAAGCAACCATGCGCGCGGGCGCTGACACCAATCTGGGCGGGTTTGGCGGCCTGTTTGACCTCAAGGCTGCCGGTTTTGTCGATCCGGTACTGGTCGCAGCAAATGATGGCGTCGGCACCAAACTCAAAATAGCCATTGAAGCAAATGTCCACCACACAGTGGGCATTGACCTGGTCGCCATGTGTGTCAACGACCTGATTGTTCAAGGTGCTGAACCCTTGTTCTTTCTGGATTATTTCGCCTGCGGCAAGCTCGATGCAGAAATCGCCACAAGCGTCATTGCCGGTATATCCGAAGGCTGCAAACTCGCCAATTGCGCCCTGATTGGCGGTGAAACTGCTGAGATGCCGGGCATGTATGCACCCGGCGATTATGATCTTGCCGGTTTTTCGGTGGGAGCAGCCGAGCGCGGGCAGTTGTTACCAACGTCCGATCTCGCCGATGGTGACATAATTCTCGGCATTTCCTCCAGCGGCCTGCACTCAAACGGTTTTTCTCTAGTGCGTCATTTAATCGAAAAAGCCGGACTTGAATTTAATGATCCAGCTCCCTTCGATACATCAAACACGCTTGGCACAGCCTTACTGGAACCAACGCGGATTTATGTAAAACCGGTCCTGGAAGCGCTCAAACAGGGGTGCGAAATCAAAGCCATTGCCCACATCACCGGCGGCGGTCTGATAGAAAATATTCCCCGCGTTCTGCCGCAGGACCTTGTGGCCAACATCAATCTTGCATCTTTCACAGCGCCGCCCGTGTTTAAATGGCTGGCTCAGACAGGAAACATCGACGAAAAGGAAATGTTGCGGACATTCAACTGCGGCATTGGCATGGTTGTATGTTGCGCCCCGGAAGACGTGACAGGCATTATCGACGTATTTAAAAATCATGGCGAAAACATAGAGTTAATCGGAATTCTTAATCAAAACTCTGAAATTGAAACCGGCACCCGGGTACGTTTCAGCGGTGACTTAAACTATTAAAGCGCACATCATGGCTCATCAGCTAAAAATCGCTATTTTCATTTCCGGGCGCGGCAGCAATATGATGTCGTTGCTGGAAGCCTGCAAATCACCCGATTTTCCAGCAAGCCCCGTTGTCATTGTGTCAAACCAGCCTGATGCACCGGGATTGCAGGCTGCACAAAAAGCAGGCATTGCCACCGCCACTCTGGTGCGCAGTCAATATCCCTCGCGCGAGGGATACGACAGCGCCCTCAGTGATGTTTTGAACAAGCACAATGTCGAGCTTATCTGCCTGGCCGGTTTCATGCAGATACTGTCGAAAGATTTCGTCGAAAAATGGTATAACAGAATTATCAATATCCACCCCTCCCTGCTGCCGTCTTTCAAAGGCCTGGACACCCATCAGCGCGCGCTTGATGCCGGGGTTAAATTCAGCGGTTGCACTGTCCATTATGTGCGTTATGAAATGGACACCGGCCCCATCATCGCCCAGGCCGTGGTTCCGGTGGTGGAAGAAGATACAGCGGACACGCTTGCTGCCCGGGTGCTGACAGAAGAACACAGGATTTACCCCCTTGCCCTCAAGCTGGTGGCAACAAGTGCCTTTCAAGCTGATGATTAACAGCAATCCAGTATAACTTTACCGCATGACAAACGGATTAGGCGTGTCGGTGGCGGTGGAAATCCATACGCTTTTTGTGTGCAGATATTCGTTGATGGCCTCCTGACCGTTTTCGCGCCCCAGACCGGAGCGCTTGTAGCCGCCAAACGGCGTGGTGAAACTTACGGCGCGGTAGGTATTAATCCACACGGTGCCCGCCTTGAGGCGTTTGGCCATGATGGTGGCGCGGGCGAGGTTTTGTGTCCACACACCCGCGGCCAGTCCATACATGATGTCATTGGCGATTGTGATTGCCTCTTCGTCATCTTTGAATTTGATAATCGACAAAACCGGACCAAACACCTCTTCCTGAGCAATTCTCATATCATTGGTTACATTGCCAAAAATTGTTGGTTGCACAAACCAGTTGCCTGCCCCTTCCGGCCCCTGAGCCGGGCCGCCACCAAGCAGGCATTCAGCGCCTTCTTTTTTAGCAATATCGATATAGCTCAGAATTTTTTCATATTGCCCCGGTGTCGTCACCGGGCCTACCTGCGTATCTTTATCACTCGGGTCACCCAGCCGCGCCGTGGCAGCAAAGCTCACCAGCTTTTCAACAAACTCATCATAGATACTTTCCTGCACCAGCAACCTTGACCCGGCAATACAGGTTTGGCCTGTAGCCGCAAAAATACCGGAAATCGCACCCTTGACGGCATTGTCCAGATTTGCGTCTTCAAATACTATGTTGGGAGATTTACCGCCCAGCTCGAGCGTCACCGGCTTTAATCCGGCGGCAGCTGCCTCATAGACTTTAATGCCGCCAAACTCACCACCGGTAAAGGCTATTTTGGCCACTTTGGGATGGCGCACCAGCGCCTCGCCCACGTCAGCTGCCCCGGTAACAACATTGATAACACCGGGCGGAAACCCGGCCTGCTCCACCAGCTTCATTAACTCAAGAGTGGATGCGGAGGTATATTCAGAAGGCTTGATGACAGCCGTGCAGCCTGCCGCAAGGGCTGGAGCAAGCTTCCATGTGAGCAGCATCAACGGTGAATTCCACGCCACAATCATCGCGCACACGCCCACAGGTTCGCGCAGGGTATAATTAAAAGTATCCGGCTTATCGGTGGGGATAACCGCACCTTCAATTTTATCAGCAAGACCGGCGTAATAATAATACCATTCAGGAATATAAGCCGTCTGCCCGCCCATCTCGGCAAGAAGCTTGCCATTGTCACGCACTTCAGTCTCGGCCAGTGACCCGGCATTTTCTTCAATCAACGCAGCAAGCTTGCGCATCAACCGCCCCCGCGCCGTCGCCGTCATGCCCGCCCATTCACCATTTTCAAAAGCGTTCGATGCCGCTTCAACAGCGCGGTTCACATCGGATTCGCTACATGCCGGGATAGCCGCCCACGGCTTGCCAAGATAAGGGTTCTGGCTCTCGAAATATTTACCAGAACTTGCATCACACCAATTGCCATCAACATAAATCTGGTATTTTTGCAGGTTGTTCATGGAACTCTCTCTCGTTTTATTCGTACATGGATTGGAGTTTGGACATAGGTTAAGCAACCGATTGACTTCACACAACCGCTGCCTGAAACTTGGTTTGCAATCTCATCCGCGGTTCGGGGAATTTTGTTTGGCGCGGGTTGTATATGTGTTGCTGGAGGAAATAGCCGGTAAGGCGGAAACCTTCGGCGATGTCGTGTCGGGAAATTTCGTTACCGTTTTTTTGTGCGATTAGAAAAGCTGGCAGGACCAGCAACTTACCTTTGTATGGTTGGCCTGCATCGGCACTTACCGCCCTGCCCGATTTTGGCGAGACATAAATCAGGTTTTCTTCTGTCCCGGTGGCCGCGCAGGATTTCAGATCGAGGCCGAAGCCCAGTTCTTCGAGCAGCCCCAGCTCCCACCTGATCATCAGGGCAGGCCACACATCGTCATTTTCCAGTGCATTAATGACAATTTCAAAAGCCTCATGGAGTTGTTCGTGGGGTTCGCGTTCAGGAATGAGCCCGGACAAGGCACACAGCGATGAAAGTGCTGCCAGCCTCAAAGGGTGATCCATTAAAACCGCTGCACGCAGCTTCACCGGCTCGACTGTGAACGTACCCAGGTGTTCGGGCAGTCGTGCGCGCCAGGTGGCAATGAGCCGGTTTCCCGGCTGCAACTGACTGCGCATGCGCTGCGAGCGCCCGCCTCTCACGAGGCCCAGATGACGACCGTGTTGTGAGGTAAAAAACTCCAGAAGTGTGCTGGCTTCACCATGTTTGCGAAGTGAAAGTACCGTTCCCTCCTCACTCCACTGCATGTGCCAAAGCCTTTATTTCTTTTTCCTGCCGGGAAAAT